>JADKCL010000024.1 GCA_016718825.1 Bacteroidota bacterium
GCTTGTGCTGCAACCGTTGGCGTCGGTGATCGTGACGCTGTACGTTCCAGCCGTCAAGTTGCTGACATCCTCGGTCGTTGCGCCGTTGCTCCAGTTGAAGGTGTAGGCTACACAATCTGCGCCGCCGGTGACGGTCAAGTTGATGCTGCCGTCATTCGCACCGTTGCAAGAGACATTCGTTCCGCAGACATAGGTTGCGGCTACGCCGGAGCTGACGAGCAATGCTGGCTCGGTGAGTGTGAAGCTTGAACTGGTCGAACAGCCGTTCGCGTCAGTGATGGTCACGCTGTAGTTACCAGCGGTCAAGTTGCTCACGTCTTCTGTCGTTGCACCGTTGCTCCAGTTGAAGGTGTAGGCTACACAATCTGCGCCGCCAGTCACCGTCAAGTTGATGCTGCCGTCATTCGCGCCTTAGGAAACTGACGATTCGTTCCGCAGACATAGGTTGCGGCAACACCGCTGCTGACCAACAAGGCTGGCTCGGTGAGCGTGAAGCTAGAGCTGGTCGAACAGCCGTTGGCATCGGTGATCGTGACGCTGTAGTTGCCAGCGGTCAAGTTGCTGACATCTTCGGTGGTAGCACCGTTGCTCCAGTTGAAGGTGTACGCCGTGCAGCTTGCGCCGCCGGTGACCGTCAAGTAGATGCTGCCGTCATTGGCACCGTTGCAAGAGACATTCGTTCCGCAGACATAGGTTGCGGCTACGCCGGAACTGACCAGGAGTGCTGGCTCAGTGAGCGTGAAGATTGAACTGGTTGAACAACCGTTGGCGTCGGTGATGGTGACGCTGTAGTTGCCTGCGGTCAGGTTGCTGACATCTTCGGTGGTAGCACCGTTGCTCCAGTTGAAGGTGTACGCCGTGCAGCTTGCGCCGCCGGTCACCGTCAAGTTGATGGATCCGTCATTGGCACCGTTGCAGCTGACATTCGTTCCGCAGACATAGGTTGCGGCTACGCCGGAGCTGACCAGGAGGGCTGGCTCGGTGAGCGTGAAGCTTGAGCTGGTTGAACAACCGTTGGCATCGGTGATGGTGACGCTGTAGTTGCCAGCGGTCAAGTTGCTGACGTCTTCTGTCGTTGCGCCGTTGCTCCAGTTGAAGGTGTAGGCTGTGCAGCTTGCGCCGCCGGTGACCGTCAAGTTGATAGAACCGTCATTCGCGCCGTTGCAAGAGACATTCGTTCCGCAGACATAGGTTGCAGCAACACCGCTGCTGACCAGGAGAGCTGGCTCGGTGAGCGTGAAGCTCGAGCTGGTTGTACAGCCGTTCGCATCGGTGATGGTGACGCTGTACGTTCCGGCGGTCAGGTTGCTCACGTCTCAACCATTGGCATCGGTGATCGTGACGCCGTAGGTGCCAGCGGTCAAGTTGCTGACATCCTCTGTTGTTGCGCCGTTGCTCCAGTTGAAGGTGTAGGCTGTGCAGCTTGCACCGCCGGTGACCGTCAAGTTGATGCTGCCGTCATTGGCACCGTTGCAAGAGACATTCGTTCCGCAGACATAAGTTGCGGCTACGCCTGAGCTGACGAGCAATGCGGGTTCGGTGAGCGTGAAGCTTGAGCTGGTTGAACAGCCATTCGCATCGGTGATGGTGACGCTGTAGTTGCCAGCGGTCAAGTTGCTCACGTCTTCTGTGGTCGCGCCGTTGCTCCAGTTGAAGGTGTAGGCTGTGCAAGATGCACCGCCGGTGACCGTCAAGTTGATGCTGCCGTCATTGGCACCGTTGCAGCTCACGTTGGTTCCGCAGACATAAGTTGCGGCTACGCCAGAGCTGACGAGCAATGCTGGCTCGGTGAGCGTGAAGCTTGAGCTGGTTGAACAGCCGTTCGCATCGGTGATGGTGACGCTGTAGTTGCCTGCGGTGAGACCGCTGACGTCCTCGGTCGTTGCGCCGTTGCTCCAGTTGAAGGTGTAGGCTGTGCAGCTTGCACCGCCGGTGACCGTCAAGTTGATCGAGCCGTCATTGGCGCCGTTGCAAGAGACATTCGTTCCGCAGACATAGGTTGCGGCTACACCGCTGCTGACCAACAAGGCTGGCTCGGTGAGCGTGAAGCTGGAGCTGGTTGAACAGCCATTCGCATCAGTGATGGTGACGCTGTAGTTTCCAGCGGTCAAGTTACTCACGTCCTCGGTCGTTGCGCCGTTGCTCCAGTTGAAGGTGTAGGCTGTGCAGCTTGCACCGCCGGTCACCGTCAAGTTGATGCTGCCGTCATTCGCACCGTTGCAGCTCACGTTGGTTCCGCAGACATAAGTTGCGGCGACACCGGAGCTGACCAGGAGGGCTGGCTCGGTGAGCGTGAAGCTTGAGCTGGTGCTGCATCCGTTGGCGTCAGTGATGGTGACGCTGTAGTTGCCAGCGGTCAAATTGCTCACGTCTTCGGTGGTTGCGCCGTTGCTCCAATTGAAGGTGTAGGCTGTGCAAGAGGCACCGCCGGTGACCGTCAAGTTGATGCTGCCATCATTCGCGCCGTTGCAGCTCACGTTGGTTCCGCAGACATAAGTTGCGGCCACACGCTGAGCTGACCAACAATGCTGGTTCGGTGAGCGTGAAGCTGCTGCTTGTGCTGCAACCGTTGGCATCGGTGATGGTGACGCTGTAGTTGCCAGCGGTCAAGTTGCTGACATCTTCGGTCGTTGCGCCGTTGCTCCAGTTGAAGGTGTAGGCTGTGCAAGATGCGCCGCCGGTGACAGTTACGTTGATGCTTCCGTCATTCGCACCGTTGCAAGAGACATTCGTTCCGCATGCATAGGTCGAAGGAACGCCACTGCTTTCCAGCAAGGCTGGTTCGATCAATTCGCCCGTTGCATAGGCCTGGCAACCATTCGCATCTGTCACAGTCACAGCCACCGCGATTGCAGGACCGCCGAAGCCGAAACGCCCAAGGTGCTCCAGTGAGGTATAAGGTGTGCATCCGCCAGCAGTGTTGGTGGGCGCGAACTGTTGCTTGCACCGTTGCAGCTCACATGCAGCCGCAAGCATAAGTACCCAAGCTGATATTCGCAGTCAACAAAGCAGGTTCGGTCAGACAATCGTCTCTGTGGTGAAACATCCGTTGTGATCCGTCGCAGTCACCGAATAGGTGCCTGCGGTGAGTCCGCTGATGTCCTCGCTCGTCGCGCCATTGCTCCAGATATAGTTGTAAGGAGCCGTTCCGCCATTCACCGTGTAGTCAATCGATCCGTCATTCGCCCCGAAGCAGCTCACGTTGAATCCGCAATTGCGAACCACAGCGCTGATCGCATCGGTCATCAATGGCGGTTCGGTCAGCGTGATCGAATTCACCAGGAAGCAACCGTTTTGGTCGGTAACCGTCACCGTGTAGCTGCCTGCACCCAAGCCGGTGACCAGTTGCGTCGTCGCACCGTTGCTCCAGGCGTAGTTGTAGGCAGTTGTGCCGCCGCTGACATTCGCGAAGAGCACCATCGATGCCGTTGCAGCTGATGTTCCATCCGCCTTGGTACACTTGCGGGATCAATGTGTTTGACAAGCTGTTTGGCGCGGTCAATGTGATGCTCGACGTCGAAGAGCAGCCGTTGGCATCGGTCACGGTCACCGTGTAGGTGCCTGCGCCGATGTTGCTCAAGTCTTCGGTCGTCGCGCCGTTGCTCCAGTTGAATGTGTAGCTCAGGCAGCTTGCACCGCCGCCGACTGCCAAGTCGATCGAACCGTCATTCGCCCCGTTGCAAGTCACGTTCCAGCCACCTTGATAGACCGGGCTTGTCAGGCCGATGTGAGCAATGCTGGCTCGGTAAGGGTCAATGTCGAAGTCGTCGTATTGCCGTTGAGGTCGGTGACCGTCACCGTGTAGGATCCTGCACCCAAACCATTGGCTGTGGCGGTCGTCTGACCGTTGCTCCACAAATAGGTGTAAGGCAAGCATCCGCCGGTGGTCGTTACCGTAGCGCTGCCGTTGGTGGCACCGTTGCAGGTCACGTTGTAGCCGCAAGCAACCGTCGGGCTGGCGGTTGTCGCTACCAACGGATCGTTGGTGACGGTGACCGTTGCAGCGCAAGTACTGCTGTTGCCGTTTACATCCGTCACCGTCAAGGTCACGTTGTTCACGCCCAAGTCATCGCAGGTGAATGTATTTGGATTCAACGTCGTAGTTGCAATACCGCAAGCGTCATTGCTGCCGTTGTTGATGCTGCTCGCCAATACCGCCTGACTGCCGCTGCTGCCGAGGTTGATGGTCAGGTTCTGGCAAAGCGCGATCGGCGCAATGTTGTCCTGAACCGTTACCGCTGCTGAGCAGGTGCTGCTGTTGCCGTTGACGTCAGTCACGGTGAGCATCACCGTGTTCGGGCCTGCGACATTGGCGCAGGTGAAGCTGCTGTTGTTCAGCGTGGTGCTAGCAATGCCACAAGCGTCGCTGCTGCCGTTGTTGACGGCCGAGGCGGTCGTGCTGCCATTACCGGCGCTGTTCAATTGGACCGTGACAGGCTGGCAAAGCGCGATCGGCGCGATGTTGTCCTGAACCGTTACCGCTGCAGAGCAGGTGCTGCTGTTGCCGTTGACGTCGGTCACCGTGAGGATCACCGTGTTCGGGCCAGCGACATTGGCGCAGCTGAAGCTGCTGTTGTTCAAAGTCGTCGTCGCAATGCCGCAAGCGTCGCTGCTGCCGTTGTTGACTGCCGAGGCCGTCGTGCTGCCGTTGCCGGCGCTGTTCAGTTGGACCGTGACAGGCTGGCAAAGCGCGATCGGCGCAATGTTGTCCTGAACCGTTACCGCTGCCGAACAGGTGCTGCTGTTGCCGTTGACGTCCGTCACGGTGAGGATCACCGTGTTCGGACCTGCAACGTTGGCGCAGGTGAAGCTGCTGTTGTTCAGCGTTGTGCTTGCGATTCCGCAAGCGTCTGAGCTGCCGTTGTTGACTGCCGAAGCCGTCGTGCTACCGTTGCCGGCGCTGTTCAGTTGGACTGTGACAGGCTGGCAAATGGCGATCGGCGCAACATTGTCCTGAACCGTTACCGCTGCCGAACATGTGCTGCTGTTGCCATTGACATCGGTGACCGTGAGGATCACCGTGTTCGGACCCGCAACGTTGGCGCAAGTGAAGCTGCTGTTGTTCAGGGTCGTGGTTGCAATGCCGCAAGCATCGCTGCTTCCGTTATTCACTGCCGAAGCAGTTGTGCTGCCGTTTCCGGCGCTGTTCAATTGCACCGTCACAGGCTGGCAAAGCGCGATCGGGGCGATCAAATCTTGGACTGTGACCGTGGCCGAACATGTGCTGCTGTTACCTGAAGCATCCGTAGCGGTGAAGACCACTGTATTGGCCCCGACGTTTGCACAGGTGAAGGTATTTGGACTTACAGTCGCGGTGAAAGGTCCGCAAGCATCAGCGGTTCCAAGCCCAACGACCGATGCGCCGATCGAACCGTTACCCAAGGCATTCAATTGAACCGACGCATTCGTGCAAACCACTACCGGAGGCGTTACGTCGATTACCGTTGCAATCGCCGAGCAAGTAGAGGAGTTTCCGCTACCGTCGGTGATGGTGAGACCACGGTATTCGCACCAAGATTCGCGCAGTTAAACGTATTCGGAGTCAAGCTAGCAGTGAAAACCGTACAATTGTCTCCGGAACCGAGACCAACCACCGAGGCACCGAGCGAACCGTTGCCGGTACCATTGAGTGTTACTGTGGCATTCGAACATACCGCAGTCGGTGCGATCAAATCGCGCACTGTCACAGTTGCCGAGCAGGTGCTGCTATTGCCATTGACATCCGTCACGGTCAAAACCACCGTGTTGGCACCAAGGTTGGCGCAGGTGAAGCTGCTGTTGTTCAGTGTCGTGGTTGCAATTCCGCAAGCGTCATTTGAACCGTTGTTGACTGCCGAGGCAGTCGTGCTGCCGTTGCCGGCGCTGTTCAAGTTCACCGTCACATTCTGGCAAATCGCATTCGGAGCTTGAACATCATTCACAGTTACCGTGAACGAACATGTCGCAGAACCGCATGGATTCGTCGCTGTGATCGTCACGGTTGTCGTTCCACGGTTGAAGGTCGAGCCGGAACCCGTACCTGTGCCTGAACCTGTGGTCGCGCCCGAAAGCGTGTAGGCAAGCGTTGGGGTCGGTGCGCCCGTAACGACAGGTGCGTAGGTGACCACCTGCGTGCAGAGGTTGAGCGCCGTATTCACGGTGATGTTGGCTGGGCAGCTGCTGAATGCAGGTGGCTGACAGCTCACTTCACCACGGACTGCGAAGTCAAATGGACTTTCGTTGCAATCGCTGTTGTTGATCAAGACGGTTGCATTGTACACGCCGAGTGGCGAGGCCAAGAAGGTCACTGTAAAGGTAGTGCTTCCACTTGGGGCCACCGTTGCAGGCAAAGTGATGCCGCCGACTGTGAAGTTCGAAGCTTGGGCGCCCGCCATCGTGATGGTCGAAACCGTCAGGTTGGAGGTGCCGCTGTTTTGAATGGTGAATGTCCTTGTGACCGGAACCGCAGGGAACGGCGTACCGAAATCGGTATGATCCGTCACTGTCGGGGTCAAGTCGCCGTCGACAATCGTCACCGAGTTGCCGGTCACGTTGATTTCAGGAGAATTGACCGTCACGTTGAAGCTGCAGGTTGCAGTTTGACCATTCGCAGCGGTCACAACATACGTGTTCGTGGTTGTGCCGAGCGGGAAGGCAGCGCCTGAAGCAAGACCTGCGGTGCGCAATGTCGTCTGACCGGGGCAATTGTCGCTGCCCGCCGGGGTGCTGTAGCTCACCACCGCGCTGCAAAGTCCGGGGTCGTTGTTGACCGTCACGTTCGCAGGGCAAGTGATCGTCGGGAGTTGATTGTCGACGACCGTTACCGTGAATGAACAAGCAGCAGTGTTTCCAGCGACGTCCGTTGCAGTTGCATTGACCGTTGTCGTTCCCACTGCAAACGTGCTGCCGCTTGCCGGGCTGCTCACTACGCTGGAAGAACAGTTATCCGTGGTCGTTACCGTGAACGTCACCGGTGCACTGCAAGCATTCAAGGTGTTGTTCACGCTGATGTTGGCAGGGCAGGCAATCGTCGGATTGGTATTGTCTACCACCGTTACCGTTGCCGTACAGGTGCTCTGGTTGTTGTTCACGTCGCGTACCGTCAGGGTCACCGTATTCGGGCCGCGGTTGGCACAGGTGAAGCTGCTCGGGCTCACCGTCAGAGGTTGCCAAACCGCAAGCGTCTGACGAACCATTGTTGACCTGCGCAGCGGTTACCGTCGCATTGCCGGAGCCGTTGAGAGCTACCGTCACGTTCTGGCAGACTGCCGTTGGTGCTGTCACATCTTGGACCGTGACCGTTGCTGTGCAGGTATTCGTGTTGTTCGAACCGTCCGTAGCCGTCAAAGTGACCGTATTGGCTCCGACATTGGCGCATCCGAAGGTCGAAGGAGACACTGAAACCGTCGGGACACCGCAGTTATCCGTGCTGCCGTTGTTGACCGCTGCTGCAGTGACCGAACCCGATCCGCCTGCATTCAACTGGATCGTGACATTCCGGCAGATTGCGACCGGAGCCTGCTGATCTACAACATTCAAGTTGAAGGTACAGTTCGCTGTATTGCCGTTCACGTCGGTTGCCGTCAACGTCACCGGAGACACTCCGATCGGTGCACTGGCAAGGTAAGCGGGGCTTTGGGTGACCGAGGCCACACCGCAGTTGTCGTTGACCGTGGCTGTGTTGGTGCTTGTAATTTCAGCGGTGAAATGTGTGTCGTCGCAACCTGCGTCAAACTTCGGATCGATCGCGAAGTCGATGCGGTCTCCACAGGCAACCGTGGTAGGAACATTCAACGTGACCATCGAACCGGGGATATTCAGGTAATTCTGGATCTCCACACCGTTTTTGAAGACGCGGATGTTGGCACCATCGCCGCAAGAGGTGTTGCGGTCATAGAATTGAATCCGGATATTGACAGCTCTCGAATACGTGCTGATCCACCTGCGAACGGCCCATTTCAGGTCATTCACACCAGGGTGGCCACCATTCGCATCCAAATAAGGCGTGCTGAATGCTTGGGCGTCCTGCCATACGAATCCGGTCCAAGTTGGCAGATTCGTAAAGTTGTTGGAGGAGTTGGCGAAGTATTGACCGTAGAACCAGTTGCGATAGCCTTGGCCGCCGAAGAAGTCCGTGCTGCTGTTGGTGATCAATGTCGTGCCCGTCGTGATGAAATTCGGAACCGTTGCCTGGCAGAATCCATCCGCACACATCGTGACCGGAGCAGGGCAAACGATCGTAGGAGGTGTATTGTCACGTGTGATCACGACATCATCCTGCGAATCCGCGCAAAGACCATTCAACAAGGTCCAGCGGAAGGTATTCGGTCCGACACCCAAACCTGTGACTCCCGAAGTCGGGCTCGTAGGTGTGGTGACCGTGCCGGTGCCGCTGACCAAGGTCCAGGTGCCGCCACCTGTCGTTGGAGTATTACCCGCCAAAGTCGCAGTTGTGGTACAAACCGATTGATCAGGTCCTGCATTCGAAGCTGTGAATTGATTGACCGTTACCGTCACCGTCGCACAGTTGGTCGTATTACAAGTGCCTTGAGCGCGGACGAAATAGGTCGTCGTGGTTGTCGGGGTCACCGTAACCGAAGGACCGGTTCCCACCAACGTGGTTCCGCAGCTTCCCGAATACCAGTTGTAAACCGCGCCGGTTCCCAAAATGCCACCCACTTGTGTGAGCATTGTCGGGGTTCCGTTGCAAACCGTGGTCGTTCCGGAGATACTGGAAGGTTGGGTCGAACCCGTGTTGATCGTGATCACCACATCGTCCGTCGAAGGCAAACAAGGTGCATTCGAAATCGTCCAGCGCAGGGTGTACGTGTTTCCGGCCACGCCCGTGAAGGCCGAGGTCGGGCTCGAGGCCGTTGCGATCGAGCCGCCAGCGCCCGAAATGATGCTCCATGCACCGGTACCGTTGGTTGGGGTGTTAGCCGCCAAGTTCGTGGTCGTCGCGCAGACAGCCTGGTCAGGTCCGGCATTGGCGATCGTTGTAGCAGGCGTTACCGTGATGGTGCCGGTGGCTGTCGAAGTACAGCCTGCCAAGCTCGTCACCGTTACCGTGTAAGTCGTGGTAACCGATGGCGAAACCGTCAACGTTGCAGTCGTTGCACCAGTGTTCCAAGCGTAAGTCGCTCCACCAGAGGCAGTCAGCGTCGCAGAGGATCCGACGCAGATATTGGTGCTGCCTGTAACAACAGCCACTGGCAACGGATTGACTGTCACCGTGCGCGTTGCAGTCGAAGTGCAACCGGCGCCGCTGGTAACTGTGACGGTGTAGGTTGTCGTTGCCGTCGGATTCACCGAAATGGAAGCTGAGGTTGAACCCGTGCTCCATAGATATGTGCCACCGCCCGAGGCGGTCAACGTTGTGGATTGACCGGTACAGATGGTGTTGGTGCCAGCGATCGCTGCAACTGGAAGTGGATTGACCGTCACCGTGCCAGATGCAGTTGCTGTGCAACCTGCACCGCTTGTCACCGTCACAGTGTACGTCGTCGTCGATGTTGGATTCACAGAAATGGAAGCGGTAGTCGCACCGGTATTCCAGAGATACGTGCCACCGCCAGAAGCCGTAATTGTAGCCGTTTGGCCGTTGCAAATCGTTGCGCTCGTAGCGGCTGCGGCTGGCAATGGATTGACGGTCACCGTGCCTGTCGCATTAACTGAACCGCAACCACCTGTCAAGGGGATGCTGTAGTTAAACGTACCTGCTACTGTTGGCGTACCGCTGATGGTGATTGTATTCGAAGCCCAAACTGCGGTCACACCTGCAGGCAAACCCGTTGCTGCGCCGATGCCGGTCGCACCGGTTGTCGTGTGTGTCATATTCGGCGACAATGCCGTGTTGACGCAACGTGTCTGCGGGGTTGAGGCAGTAACCGTGTTGTTGGGGGTAACCGTAATCGTGCCGGTTGCATTCACCGCACCGCAACCACCTGTCAAGGGGATCGAGTAGTTGAATGTACCTGCAACAGTAGGTGTACCGCTGATGGTAATCGTATTCGAAGCCCAAGTAGCAGTCACGCCAGTTGGCAAGCCCGTTGCTGCGCCGATGCCGGTTGCTCCGGTTGTCGTATGCGTCATATTCGGCGAAAGTGCCGTATTGATGCAACGTGTTTGTGGGGTTGAGGCTGTAACCGTGTTGTTGGGGATTACGGTGACGGTAACCTGTGCACATGTTGTCGTGTTGCAGGTGCCTGTGGCACGCACAAAATAGGTCGTCGTGACCGTCGGTGACACCGTGATCGATGATCCAGAGCCCGCCGATGTGCTGCCGCAGCTTCCGGTAAACCATTGGTAGGAGGCGCCCGTACCCAAAGCACCACCAACTTGCGTCAGCGTTGTGCTACCGCCAACGCAAATAGAAGTTACGCCGCTGACGCTGGTAGGGGCAGTTGAAGGTGTATTGAGGGTCACGGTTACTGGTGTCCTCGTTGCAGAAACACAAGCTGCTGCCAACGGAGAATTCCAAGCGATTACGACTTGCCCATGGCCAGCTCTCACACCGGTGGAAGTTGATCCTGCAGTGACACCCCCAAGGTAGGAGGAACCACCGCCGCCACCACCGCCGCCGACACCTGAGCCGTCACTAGCTCCGCCGCCGCCGCCGCCACCGAAATAGCCGCCGCCGCCGCCGCCGCCTGCAACGTCATATTGACCATTGGCACCGGTGCCACCTGTGCCGGAAACACCAATAGTTCCGACGTTTCCGCCGCCTCCATCGGCAGCTCCAGCATTACCACCGCCACCTGCGGTTCCACCACCTCCATAGTTAATTCCCGATCCAGGGTAAGTAAAGCCACAGTCGTAGGCAGCACCACCGTTGGTGCCAATGGCACCACCAGCACCACCGCCGCCACCACCGCATCCGCAAGGCTGGCATGAACCATTGCAGTAGTCGCGTCCGGCACCACCTCCACCTGCTGCAACAATCACACGGTTTGTGAGGGAAACGCCACCCACGCGCACGTCGGATGCGCCACCACCACCAGCGGCAAAGCCACCCGAACAGCTACCTCCAGCAACACCAAGTCCACCGGTTCCACCACCGTTGAAACCACCAGTTCCAGAAGCATCGCCCTGGCCACCCACATAAACGTTGAGTACCTGACCCGGGGTTACGGCAAGCGTTCCAGTTGCAGAACCACCAAGACCGCCCGTCGAATTGGTTGTCAAACGGTCATTGGGATTTCCTCCCTGTGCGCCCAGCGCAGTTATCGAAATTGAAGTCACACCGGATGGAACCGTAAATGTTTGAATTCCGCCGTTGTAGTTGAATGTTTGCGAACCGCTTCCACCGCCGGAAAGGGTTACTGCCTCCGCATAATAAGTGGTTGTGGAGCCAGGAGACACCAAAAAGTTGGCGCCACTTGCTGTAGTGCCAATGGCTACCCCACCCGACGGAACTGTATACCAATTGATATTGTTTCCGGTTGAAATGGCATTCAGGTTACTTGATGCACCAATGCATATCGCAGAAGGGCTCGCAGTAACAGAAGTCGGAGATGCAGGCACTGGCGTTACGTTAATCGTAGTTGAGATACATCCCGTTGTGTTACAAGTCCCAGAATATCTTGCGAAGTACGTGGTCGTAGAACCAGGCGCAACCGAAATTGAAGCACCGCTGCCGACGAAAGTACTACCACAACTACCCGAATACCATTGTACCGAGGCACCTGATCCGAGAGATCCGCCGACCGCAGTGAGCGTCGTGGCAGTTCCCGCGCAGATTGTGGTTGCCCCTGAAATGGATGTAGGAGCGACGGATGCCGAATTTACATTCACCGTGACCGAGGCGCATCCTGTGATGTTACATGTGCCAGAATATCTCGCAAAATAAGTCGTAGTTGAACCCGGCGTTACTGAAATCGAAGCACCGTTTCCGATGAATGTACCTCCACAGCTACCGGAATACCATTGAACGACAGCTCCTGTACCCAACGAACCCCCAACGGCGGTAAGGGTAGTCGATGACCCTGCGCAAACGGAGGCTATGCCCGAGATGGACGTTGGTGCGACGGAGGGTGAATTTACAGTGAGGGCGAGATTATCGTCCCCTGCCATGACCACGTTCACAAAACTTGACCCATTTGAATACAAGGACAAGTCACCATAGAGCGTTGCCGAAGGGGTTATCGCGCTCGTGTAGTTGACGACCCCGTTTTTCTTGTAGACAATTTGATTGTTACTTGTCCATTCGACGCGGAATACATCGCCAGTGTTATAGGGTCCCAACGAGGCTGGGTTGCCACAATTCTCGTAGATGTACTCATTGCCATCGGCAGCCAAATAGATGGCGTAGTCGATGCTGCAATAACTATTGTCAGCGGCGGGATCGGAATTCAATCCCATCATTTTGTAAGTATTCGTTTGACCAGCCTGAAACTGAATGAAGCCACCTACCCTTACATTTTGTAAGCTGTAAGCACCCGCATCCCATCCATCGGGACCATTCTTGGTAATCGAGTTGCCGCTGGTGAATGCATTGCCGGAAACTGCGGTCCACGCGATATTTTGTGAAGACCCTGTAAATACGACCCCGCAGGCATCTGTGACTTTCCTGCGATAATAGATCGTCCCAACTGTACCTGGAGGGGTATATGTTACCCCTGTGGCTCCGGGGATATCCGAAAAGTTGATGTTGTCGTTGGACGATTGCCATTGGTAGGCATAACCGCCACTGCCACCGACCGCAGGGTTCACGCTTGTGAACGCCACGGGACTGCTGCAGGTGACCTGATCAGCTTGTATCGTACCGGCACCAAGCGCATTGTAAACTGTGACCGTGACGGATGCGCAACCCGTGGTATTACAAGTGCCAGTTGCACGCACAAAATAGGTCGTGGTGACCGAAGGCGCTACGACGATCGAGGCGCCAGTACCAATTACGGTGCTTCCGCAAGAACCTGCAAACCACTGATAGGTTCCACCTGTTCCAAGAGCGCCGCCGATCTGCGAGAGGGTGGTACTCGAACCTGCGCAAAGCGTAGTCCCACCAGAGATGGAGGATGGCTGTACCGAATTTGAGTTGACGGTCACCGTCACCGATGCACATGCAGTTGTATTACATGTCCCAGAATATCGGGCGAAGTAAGTCGTCGTTGAACCCGGCGTTACGGAAATCGAGGCACCGTTACCAAGGAAAGTCCCTCCGCAAGCACCCGAGTACCATTGAACCACAGCTCCTGTTCCCAACGAACCACCAACTGCGGTAAGCGTTGTCGACGTCCCTGGGCATACGGAGGTTGTACCGGAGATCGAAGACGGTTGAACCGAGTTTGAGTTGACAGTAACCGTAGTTGTTGCCGAAGAAACGCAACCGCTAGCATTCGTGGTGAGGGTATATGTCGTCGTAGATGTCGGGCAAGCCGTGGTTGTTGCAGAATTCGGAGAACTAAGGCCGGCACTTGGTGTCCAAGAATAGGTGGTTACCGAGCCAGAAACGATATTCACGTCGTCTACATACCAGCCACTATTTGCAGTTCCCGGTCCACAGCAACCGTCACCGGTATCATACCGAAAGCGAAGACGACCATTGCTTGTCGCTGGCACGGATGAGGTCAACGTCACTAAACGCCAAGTTGCATCACCATAATTGTGAAGGTCAGCGTTAAAGGCAGTGACCATCGGTGTCCAAGTTGCTCCACCGTCAGTTGAATAATCTACGAGTTCCGTATCGTAATAACATGGCCATCCACCTTCGTTGTTTGAGAAGGAGCGGAATGAAACGGTCAATGTCGAGGCGAACGAAAGCGTCGGAGACATGATATAAGAGTTCTCGGCCCCTAGATTTCCATAGTTAGGTGTTCCAAAGCTTGTGCTTCCAAATCCCCAAGCTTGGATGCCCCAAGTGGGCGCAATAGATCCCGCGCCACCACAAGTACTTCCTGCACTCAATATGGACCAACCTTGTGCGCTGCCGTTAAAGTTGTAAGTGGTGTTGGTTCCACCGCTTCCGCCACCTGAGACGGATCCAGAAAGCGTTGTACATCCGCCTGCACAAATCGAATTGGGGGACGCAGATGCGGTTGTCACGCAAACAGGCGCAAGAGGAGTGATGGTAATTTGTCCGTTGCCAGACCTTACACCCGCGAGATTGCTTTGGCTGCTTCCTCCATTGTATGAGCCGCCGCCGCCGCCGACACCATAGAAGGTGCCACCGCCGCCACCGCTATATCCGCCGCCACCGCCGCCACCAGTCCATGAGTACCAGTCGCCGCCGCCGCCGCCGCCAAATCCGCCGAATCCACCAGTGCCGCCACCTGCACCTCCAGCACCACCATTGACAAAGGCAATCCCTGGTTGTGCCACACCATTGCTCGCACCGTTTCCATAAAGACCACCTCCTCCAGCTCCAGAATCATAATAAATGCCGCCAGCGACTCCGCCTCCGTTCCCTCCAGTTCCGCCCGTCCCGCCTTGTGTGCCCTGATAGTTATACCCATCGATGCCATTTTGGCCAGTGGTGCTGGTCGTCCCGCTTGCGTTTCCCGAGCTAAATGCATAGCCAGGGTAGTACCCGCCACCACCGCCACCAGCGATCACAAGCGGAATATTTGCACTTGTCGTTACAAATGATCCTCCCCCACCGCCTCCTTGGGTGCCTGCTCCTCCTTGTCCACCAACGAGTACTTTCAACACCTGTCCAGGAGTAACACTCACTGTGCCGGTAATAGAAGCACCCAATCCACCAGGAGTTCCAGAAGAACTTCCCCCTTCGGCACCCAAAGCTTGGATGGTAATGGAGGTCACTCCCGACGGCACCGTGTAGTTCTGCATTACACCCACATAATTAAACGTGGTCGCCTGAGACCAACCTAGATGGGCGATGCAAAAAACGCTTAGAAACAGCATCACCGCTCTGAAAGCGGTAATTTCTGAAGTCTTCTGAATGCCCTTTGTGTATTGAGTCGCTTTCATAAGCTTTACTGATGGATTCATTACTTGATCGTGAAGAGTGTTGGGTTTGTCTCGATCGTTTTTTTCTGATCAGGCCTCAGGTTATCAAACTCGGCCTTTGTCAATACTGATTTGGTAATCTCGTGATCATCCTGATGCTCCAATATCATCCTCTGAACCGCTGGTGGTAACATAAGAATCTGACTAGCAGCCATTTGCTTGGGTAGTCCTTTCATCGATTGCTCTGCAACTTTCACCTCGTTTGCAGCTTCCTGTGGCTGAGTGATTTCCTGCTGAGAATCAGAGGCTGCGTTTGACCCCGCAACCGCGTACACCTCCACCATGCCATTTTCCAACACCTTATATTGCTCTGGATGTGCAAGAATGTGTTCTTGGCGCGAAGGGCACTGTTCCTTGAAAGAGATCGTGGAAACAACCGTCGGTTTTTGCGTTGAAATCGTTGTCGATGACACCACCGATGATTGACCAAGCACTTGCATTTTTATAGCAAGCGAGAATAGAACAAGGAGAATAGCTACAGGTAACGTTTTCATATTGACTGAACTAAGCATTTTTTTCGACCAATTTTAAGGCTTGATGAAGGCTTTTACGATGTTGATGTAATCCCCAAAAAAATTCAAAATTGAGAGATCTAGGTGAATGGAATACATACAAACCGTGTATGTGTATATTGTCAGGATAGCTCACTTACAGGACTTACCCTGCGCAACAAGTTGAATTTGTGCTTTCAAATCCGTGAGCGTTTGCCCGGCAGCCACTTGAATCGCGACATTGCCCGTGGCTTTGTCAACCGTACAGCTGACAACACCCAAACATTCTTTCAAGGAAAGAAACCGCTCCTGCATCAATTCCAGCGAATTGCCGGGAATCTTTGCAAGTTCTTCGCCGCTCGCACTCACCAAACGATCCGTATCGACCATTAAAGCCAAAGTTGTCAGCGCACCTTCGGCTTCGATGCCGGTCACTGAAACCTCGATGATCGCGATATTTTTCGAGGTAGGAACAGCCGCACCTTGTGCCTTGACGCTTCCGAAAAAGGCAACCACACCGAAAAGAAACATGGTTGCATTCAAAACGATTCGTATTTTCATAACTTTCACCAATTTCAAACCCAATAAACAACCAGCCCACATCACCCAAGGGCAATGCGGTTCCGTTTGACTTTCCAATTGTGGGTTTCCCCTAGTGTGCTTTCGTCGCGAAAAGTTGATTGACTTCCAGCAAACCGATTCTAAGTACGTAAGAAAAATCGCAGATTCCAAGGCCATTCGAAAAAAAATACTCAAAAACGTAGAATTAAGATTTCCTTAAAATCCAGCTTTGAGTGACTTAGAGGCCATTCTGCTACTGTCCTAATTACCGGAATCAACGAAAAACAAAACAAACCACATCAAATACCAAAATCCATAAACATCTATTAATCAAGACATTGTAAGACAATGCAAAGAAGATACCTACCCGATACCTAGCCTCCACAACCTAAAAACTCCGGAAACAACGGCAATCGGCAAGTCATTGTTGCCCATTATGGATGTAAGAATTTAGCGGGATTTTGAATCAGAATAAAATTCCACCATCGCCCTCTTAAATGTGGATAAGCTACTAGATTCAAATCAAAATCCAGCGGAATCGACCTGCAATGTGGTCTATGACCAAGTCCATTTTCGACCTCCATCAGACAACATAAGCGCTGACTTTTCTGAAGGCCTTCTTGAAACGCTATGAAAGTCCGATCTTCGAAAGAAATTTACGGAGAGGCCTACCTTCCATTAAACCATCCGCCCGATCGGCAGTCCAATCCCCAAACATCATGAAATTGATTATGAAAAAGCTATTCTCCCTCCTCACCTGCCTCGGCCTTTGGTCGGGCATCACATTTGCCCAAGGGGCAGATGCCGTTGGTATTCAAGACAGTACCGGCATGCCCGGTGACAATTTCAGCCTTGAAGGCGCCCTTCAACAGTTTAAAGAGGCCACCTCTCTCGAAGACTTCGAGCAGCGTCTCAATACGGAAGCCAACGGCGTCAACAACCTCGACCTCAACCAAGACGGCGAAACGGACTACATCCGCGTAGAGGACCATCTCGAAGGTAATGCCTATGCCATCGTCTTGCAAGTCCCTGTGAATGAGACCGAATCCCAAGACATCGCCGTCATCGAATTGGAGAAAAACGGCGATGCCTCCGCCATCCTGCAGATTCTCGGTGACGAAGAGGTCTACGGGGAACAGGTCATCGTCGAACCCACGGGCGATGACGTAGAAAACAGCAATGGCCGCGGACCCGCCATGCCCGAAATCACCTATTCCCCTGCCGTGGTCGTCAATGTCTGGGGCTGGTCGACCGTGCGGTTTGTGTACGCACCCGCATACCGCCCCTATGTTTCACCTTGGAAATGGCGTCATTATCCGGGCTGGTACCGCCCATGGCGTCCGGCGCCTTGGCGTAGACACCATATTCTATGTGCACCCTTCCGCGCGCATTACCGTCCCGTAACCACCCACCGCGTTGTCGTCGCCCACGGGGTTTACCGTCCGCATCGCCATACCTCCGTCGTCGTCGTGAACCACTACCGTCCGGCAAGGGCGCATTACCAGAAGCGCCAAGTCACAGTCGTCAAAGGTCCAAGAGGCGGCACCAAAGCAGTCGTGGTCCACAAAGGACCAAGGGGCCGCAGGTAAACCACAC
This sequence comes from Bacteroidota bacterium, assembly GCA_016718825.1. NCBI lineage: Bacteria > Pseudomonadati > Bacteroidota > Bacteroidota bacterium. The sequence continues at coordinate 17,595 of JADKCL010000024.1, forward strand.
CGCAGTTTTGCGCCATACCAATTTGCCAATTCAGAAGCAATTCCGGGTTGGCAAATTGGTTTTTGGGGTACTGATGCCGCCCCGAGTTCGGGACAGGCTTTAAGAACATTTGACTCCGGGGTAACGCGAAACGAAGTGGCACGCCCATGAGGCGCCGGAATTCGGAATTTCATAGGAAATGCTGCGCTTTCCGACATAGCTCAACACTTCATCCACGAACTACCACCCGAAATCTTCTAAACCTCACTGCAAGGGGAAAGATCCCGAAGGATACAAGGTTACCTCCCCGCAACTGTCAAGAGTACCTGTCACATTGCTGAGCCCAGGAACCGAAGGTCCGGAAAAATTGAGCTTTCTACGGGCCGTCATATTCACGTGAGATAGATCTACACGGAAGAGATCCTAGTTGTTGGCGTCTGTTTGCTGCTCCACGATCGTAACCGGCATTTCTCGTTAGCCTCAAACGCGACGATGAAGCTGACCTCCCGCACTGCCAAAACCAACAATGGATTCGCAGATTCCGCCTTTTTATGCGCAGGACTGCTTCGAAGGCTGCTGCATGGTTCGAGGACGAAGATTTCCTCAGATGGTACCAATCCTAGCAGAATGAATCTTTCACGCAGATCGGAAATACGTGCACGATTCTTCACGTTCCCCTACCCTGCGATTTGAATGATGGGGGTTGGCATGTTTTGCGTGAATTGTTTTACCTTTGAAACGAACACATTGTCTGACTTTCATGCTACCAATATGAGCAAGTTTAATTTGGCCTTTTTAATGTTTATTGTGTTGAACTTTGGGGTATTCGCTTCAGGCCCTAATCCAACAAATGCTACCACGCCCTCGCTCCTTTTCGTTGAAAATGCGGGACAAGTTCTGGATCAACATGGTCATTCCAAGCCCGAAATACGGTTTGTCGCCAAGCAAAACGGAATGAAGGTTTTCGTTCATAACCAAGGCATCCATTATCAATTTGAGAAGATGGATCCGCAAGCGTTTGGGGCAATGGAGGAGCGAAAGAATATCGCGGATCTTTCCAGCCGCGAGGCATTGCCCTACGAGACTTACCGCGTTGACATGCAATTAATTGGAAGCAATTTACAAGCCGATGTCGTGGGTGAATTGCAGCAGGAATACTACGAAAACCATTACAATGTAGAGGGAACTCCAGAAGGCATTACTGGCGTGAGATCCTACCGTCGCCTTGTTGTACATGACGTTTATCCCAACATCGACTGGGTCCTCTATCCGAATGCGGATGGCCTCAAATACGACTTCATCGTGCATCCGGGTGGCAATCCAAATTCGATCAAAATCAAGTATGCAGGCGCCGTCTCGACGCGTCTCAATGCGCAGGGGGACTTGGTCTTGATGACACCTTTTGGCGAGATCAGAGAAGAGGCCCCTCAGACGTTTACTCCGGAGGATCATGTACTCATTCCTTCCAGGTTTGTTTTAAGTGGTGACACCGTGCAATTCGAAATCGGAGCCTATGACCCCAAAAAGGAGCTTCAAATTGACCCCACGCTGATTTGGGCAACTTACTATGGCGGAAGCCAAAGTGAGCGGATTGAAAGGATCACGTCCGACTCATTGGGAACCACCTATTCGTATGGATATTCTTTCAGCGCTTCGGGGATCGCCATGGGAGGCTATCAAAACACCCTTCTTGGAAATGTAGACGTATTTATCGCGAAATTGAATGCTTCAGGGGTGCGGGAATGGGCTACCTATTACGGTGGCACCTCCTATGAGGAACCGGGTGGCATCGCTTGGGATCCTGCTGGTTTCCTTTACATCACCGGGTATACGCGTAGCGTAAACAATATTGCCTTTGCCGGTTACCAAATGACCTACGGCGGAGGCATCAGTGGGGATGCCTTTATTGCCAAATTTAACCCGATGGGGCAACGGATATGGGCAAGTTACTATGGCACGATTAACGTTGACTACGGTTCAAGCTGTGCCATCGGAAATGGTGGGAGCGTGTACCTGGGCGGAAGCACCCAAAGTCCATCAGGAATCGCCTATTTGGGACACCAAAACACTTTCGTAGGAAGTCCAAATGATGCATTTTTAGTAAAATTCAGCAGTTCTGGCGCAAGAATATGGGGAACCTATTGTGGCGGATCGGGGGATGATCAAGGGCTTGACCTGACTACCGATAAGTTTGGCAACGTGTTTCTTGGCGGACTGACCTACAGCCCGAATGTGATGGGCGTTGGAGGACACCAAACAGTTTTGAGTGGGCCCGCAGATTTGTTTGTCACAAAGTATGACAGCAATGGTGTGCGCCTTTGGGGGACCTATTACGGAGGTGTCAACGGAGAGAACTTTGGATCAATAGCAGCCGACCGATTTGGGAATCTATATCTTTGTGGTGGAAGTAGCAGCACGACCGGCATTACCCAAAACGGCTATCAAAATACCGTTTCCGGCGCAGGAGATGCATTTTTGGCAAAGTTTACTCCGAATGGTACGCGGCTTTGGGGCACCTATTGGGGAGACCATCCGCTTGTCCCTGAGTTTGCACTTGGGCTCACGGTGGACCGAAACGACAATCCCATCATCGTGGGCGAGGTTCGGGGCGGTAACTTAGTGAATTACAGCCTCCCAAGCACCACATTTGGCTATTCCGATGTGCTCTTTGTCAAATTCAGCCCGCTCGGTGCGCCTATTTTTTCGTCAACCTTTGGCGGCAATGTAGCTGATGTAGGGTACGCGGTCACAACCGACAAATTTGGGAATATTTACATCGGGGGAATCACTTCATCTGATTCTGCATTTGCCTTCAATGGCCATCAAATGGTGCTGGGTGCAAATAGCTTTGATGGATTCATTGTCAAATTTGCAGATACCTGCACCTCCATTTTGAGTCCTCCGATAGCTGTTTGTCAAAATACCACCATCAGTCTCAACGGGATATCATCGCCGGTCAGCGGGGCCGCGATTGCTTCGGGAAGTACCACAAGCTGCAATGGATTTCTCTCCATGACAGCTTCACCCTCCGTCGTTACCTGTTCCGATATTGGAACGCAATCCGTTTCGGTGACCGTTTTTCAACCAAGTACTGGATTGTCAAGCACTTGCAACGCCATGCTCACGGTGCAGGATGTGGTGCCGCCGAGTATCACCTGTCCCTCCAACGTAGTCGATACCGCAGCGGTAGGTCAATGTTCAAAGCAGGTCACCTATCCTTTCCCTACCACAACAGACAATTGTTATGTGCCCGTTGTGACGCAGATTGCAGGACTTCCTTCCGGAAACAACTTTCCTGGCGGAACTACCACCAATACATTTTTGGCTACCGTAAGCAACGGGCAGACTGATACATGTTCATTTACAGTCACGATACAGGACCTGCAGGCTCCAACCATCACCTGTCCCTCCAATATGACCCTTGCCGCAACGCAGTTGTCCTGTGATCGCGTTGTGACCTTTGTTGATCCCATTGGCCAAGACAATTGTCCCGGGGCGATAACGACCCAAATTGGTGGGACCGGCAGCGGCTTGACCTTTTCAATTGGAACGACGGTGAATTTATTTCGAGTCACCGATGCGCAAGGAAATACTGCGTCTTGTTCCTTTGAGGTTACGATCACTGACCAGCAAGCCCCATCCGTCACTTGCCCAGCAAACGTACTAGCAGGGACGAATCAAGGCTCTTGTGGCGGCCTCGTATCCTATTCGAGCCCTTTGGGTACAGACAATTGCCCGGGAGCTGTCGTCACTAGAATTGGAGGAAACGCCTCAGGAAGCTATTTCCCGTTGGGTACGACGACGAATACCTTCATGGCCACCGACATCGGAGGCAATACCGGCACTTGCAGTTTCACGGTCACCGTGTATGATAACTCCCCTCCGCTCATCACTTGTCCCAACAATGTCACACAAACAGCGGCAATTCGAAGCTGCTACGGAACGGCAAACTTCAACCTTCCTAGCGCATCCGACTTCTGTTCCGGAACCACCTTCACGCAATTGGCGGGAAGTCCAAGCGGAAGTCAATTTCTTGCCGGCGTTACGCAATTGGTGTTTCAAGCGACAGATGCGTCGGGCAATACTGCTACATGTGCATTTAATGTGACCATCACGCCCAATAACTTCGTTTCACAATCTTTTACGCAGTGTCCCGGGTTCAGTATTCCTGTTGGAAACAACACGTATTCAACTTCAGGCACTTACGTCGATACATTGACCGCCGTGGCAGGCTGTGATTCCATCGTGACCACCAACCTCACGATTTCCCAGGGCGTAGATACAGGAGTCACCGTGGCTGCCAACAGCCTAACCTCCCAATCCATGTTTGCGATTTACCAGTGGTTGGATTGCAACTCCATGCTTCCCATTCCTTTTGCGACCACACAACAGTTTTTTCCAACCTATAGTGGTTCATTCGCGGTTGCCTTGAGCATTGGTAATTGCCGAGACACTTCCGATTGTTACCCGATTGTGAATGTTGGTGCGCAAGATGCTCATGATCAAGGTATCAACGGATTTCCAAATCCTACGATTTCAGCATACAAAATCCTTTTCAATCCAGTGGTGCTCGTTGCAAAAATCAAGGTGACGGATATGGCAGGGAAGGTCCTGTCCCAACATCAAGTTGAGAATTGTACCGAATTTCATCTCGATTGTTCCAACCTCAGCAAGGGCATGTATTTGATCGAAGTGACGTCGGAAGGGAATGGTTCAATGGATCAATCTCGAAAGACATTACGTTTTGTGAAAATATAAAACATACTCACGTTCAATGCTTTAGCTCGGACCTGAACGAAACTGCCATTTTCAGTTTCCAAGTACCTTGAAGAATAGTTGCTGTTTATGGGTTTTGGAGATCAGTGAGAATGCGTTTTGAAATTTTTGAGGCAATGCATTTCAAGTAAAAAGTTCGAAGCTTTGATGTCCAACGAATGCACCCCACTTCGAACGCAAGTTTGAAGGAATAATTTCGCTGACTGAGGTCCAACGAATGCACCCGATTTCGGGTGAACAATGCAAGGAAATCTTCGAGAACTGATGTCAAATCATGCACCCCATTTCGAATAAACAATTCCAGAAACGGTAGACAAACTGCTGTTAAAGGTACTAACCCCATTTCGAATGAACAGTTCAAAAAATCAAATGCTTTTGGACGCAGTTCATGCCATTTTCGGGGGAAACAAAAAAGCTCGATGGCTGAGGTCCAAGCCCCACTCTAACGCAAGTTTGAAGGAAGAATTTCGATGGCTGAGGTCCAACGCATGCACCCCACTTCTAACGCAAGTTTGAAGGAAGAATTTCGATGGCTGAGGTCCAACGCATGCACCCCACTTCTAACGCAAGTTTGAAGAAAGAAATTCGATGGCTGAGGTCCAACGAATGCACCCCCAAAAACAAATTGGCAGCCGGCTATCCCCAAAGGGACCTCCGACTGCCAATTTTCACTTTGACAACTGATTACCTGTTCAAGACCAGCTTCTTGGTCATCACCTCGCCGTTGCTGGTGATCAGCTTGGCGAAGTAGATGCCTTGAGCGACGTTTTCAGGCTTCCATTCGACTTCGTAGTTGCGGTTGGCTTCGGCCATTCCGTCAAACAGGACTGCAACTTGCTCACCCGTCATGCTGAACACACGCAACTCCGCTGCGCCATCCTGTGGAAGGCTGAAGCGCACCGTGGTCATGCTGCTGAAGGGGTTCGGGAAGGCTGCCAATTCCGCCTCGCCACCGTCCTGAGCGGCAGCTGCGCTGCTTGGCTCGTCGGTCTTGAGGTTGGTACATGGCGACACCGCACCGCAAGCGCCGAGGTAGTCAGCCGTGTCCCGGGATGTGCTGAGGCACAGCTGGCACAGCGATGCAAAGCGTCTGCGGATTGCCGCCATTTCCTGGTGGGATGTGGCAGATCGTAATCTTCTGCAGGTTGTTTCCGCAGCGGATGTCGGTCGCATTCACGACCATGCAGTCGGTGTAGGTACAGCCGTTCGCGTCGGTCACCGTGTAGCAGTACGTGGTGGTCACCGATGGGCAAACCGTCGTGGTGCTTGTGCTTGCCACGAGTGTGCCGGTCGAGCTGCCGACGTTCCAGCGAACCGTGTTAAGGTGCCACGCCGCCGGTTTGTGTTCCCACGAGGGTCGCACAGTTGTTGGTCGTGTAACCGAAGAGTACACACTGATCAGGTCCGGCATTGCTGACCACAGCCGCAGGCTGCGTCAGGGTGATGCTGCTTGTGGTCGTGCAACCATTGGCGTCGGTCACCAGGATGCTGTAGGTGCCGGCAACCAAGCCGCTGAACGTCGTCGTGCCCAAGCCAGACTGCGTGATGGTCAGCGGACCGCTGATGGTCACCGTTCCGTTCACGCATGATGCGCCGCCGTTCCAGTTCACCGTGAACTCACCATTCGCCTCGCCATAGCAGCGGATGTTGTAGCCGCCCACGTAGGTGAGTGCAGGGGTTGAGGTGATCACAAGCGGTGCAGGTTGGGTCAGCGTGATGCTTCCCGTTGCCACGCAACCGTTTGCGTCGGTCACAGTCACCGTGTAGGTGCCCGCAGCGACGTTGGTCAGGTCCTCGGTCGTCGCGCCGTTGCTCCAGTTGTAGGTGTAGCCCGTGCAAGAGGCACCGCCAGCCACCGTCATCGCCACGATGCCGTCAGAGCCGCCGTTGCAGCTGATGTTGTAACCGCAAACCTGTACCGGGCTGGAGATCGCCACCGTCAACAAGGCAGGCTCGGTCAGGGTGATGCCGTCGGTGAATGAACAGCCGTTGGCGTCGGTCACCGTCACCGAATAGAAGCCTGCGCTCAGGCCCGTACGGTCTTCGGTCGTTGCACCGTCGCTCCAGATGTAGGTGTAGGCCACGCAAGACGCGCCGCCGGTCACATCCAGGTTGATCGCGCCGTTGTTGCCCCCGTTGCAGCTGATGTTGTAGCCGCAAGCAAAGGTCGGGCTGCTGAAGTTCGTCTTCTCCAACACAGCAGGCTGTGTCAGGGTGAAGGTCGAGGTCGTGCTGCAGCCGTTCACGTCGGTCACTGTCACCGTGTAGGTTCCCGCGGTCAAGCCGCTGATGTCCTCGGTGGTCGCACCGTTGCTCCAGGCGTAGCTGTAGGCTGCACAGGTTGCGCCGCCGGTGGCGGTCAGGTTGATGCTGCCGTCGCTTGCACCGTTGCAAGACACGTTCGTGCCGCAGACATAAGTTGCTGCCACGCCGCTGCTTTGGAGGAGAGCAGGTTCGGTGAGTGTGAAGCTCGAGGTCGTGCTGCAACCGTTGGCGTCGGTCACCGTGACGCTGTATGTGCCGGCGGTCAGGCCGGAGACATCCTCGGTCGTCGCGCCGTTGCTCCAGTTGAAGGTGTAGGCCCTGCAATCTGCGCCGCCGGTGGCGGTCAGGTTGATCGAACCGTCATTGGCGCCGTTGCAGGAGACATTCGTTCCGCAAGCATAGGTTGCTGCGATGCCGCTGCTTTGCAGCAAGGCAGGCTCGGTGAGCGTGATGCTTGCGGTGGTGCTGCAACCGTTGGCGTCGGTGACCGTGACACTGTAGGTGCCGGCGGTCAGGCCGCTGAGGTCCTCGGTCGTCGCACCGTTGCTCCAGTTGTAGCTGTAAGCCACGCAGTTTGCACCGCCGTCAGGTGTCAGGTTGATCGAACCGTCGCTTGCCCCGTTGCAGCTGATGTTGTAGCCGCATTCGAAGGTTGCAGAGGTGATCGACTGTACACGCAGTTGGTCAGGCTCGGTGAGCGTGAAGCTGCTGCTTGTGCTGCAACCGTTGGCGTCGGTGATGGTGACGCTGTAGTTGCCTGCGGTGAGACCGCTGACGTCCTCTGTCGTTGCGCCGTTGCTCCAGTTGAAGGTGTAGGCTGTGCAGCTTGCACCGCCGGTGACCGTCAAGTTGATCGAACCGTCATTGGCACCGTTGCAAGAGACGTTCGTTCCGCAGACATAGGTTGCGGCTACGCCGGAGCTGACCAACAAGGCTGGCTCGGTGAGCGTGAAGCTGCTTGTCGTGCTGCAGCCGTTGGCATCGGTCACCGTCACCGTGTACGTTCCAGCACGCAGGTTGCTGACGTCTTCGGTGGTTGCGCCGTTGCTCCAGTTGAAGGTGTAGGCTGTGCAGCTTGCACCGCCAGTGACCGTCAAGTTGATGCTGCCGTCATTGGCGCCGTTGCAAGAGACATTCGTTCCGCAGACATAAGGTTGCGGCAACACCGCTGCTGACCAACAAGGCTGGCTCGGTGAGCGTGAAGCTCGAGCTGGTTGAACAGCCGTTCGCATCGGTGATGGTGACGCTGTAGTTGCCAGCGGTCAAATTGCTCACGTCTTCGGTGGTTGCACCGTTGCTCCAGAGGTATGTGTAAGCGACGCAGCTTGCACCGCCGGTCACCGTCAAGTTGATGCTTCCGTCATTCGCGCCGTTGCAAGAGACGTTGGTTCCGCAGACATACGTTGCGGGAACGCCAGAGCTGACCAACAAGGCGGGCTCAATCAACTCATCCGAAGCAAAAGCCTGACATCCGTTGGCGTCGGTTACCGTCACCGCAACTGCAATGGCAGGAAGTCCGTTGATCGAAGCAGAGGTTCCCAGCGTGCTCCATGTATAGGTATATGGACCGCAGCCGCCAGCGACGTTTACTGTGGCGCTACCGTCGCTTGCTCCATTGCAGCTCACATTCGTGCCGCAGATATATGTTCCAAGAACAATATTGGCCGTCAACAAAGCAGGCTCGGTCAACGTGATCGTGCTGCTTGTAGTACAACCGTTGCGATCGGTTGCGGTCACAGAATACGTACCTGCGGCCAAGCCGCTGATGTCTTCCGTGGTCGCGCCGTTGCTCCAGTTGTAGCTATATGGCGCCGTTCCGCCCGTTACCGTATAGTCGATGCTGCCGTCAGTTGCACCGTTGCAGCTCACATTGTAGCCGCAGCTGCGTACCAAGGCGCTGATCGCGTCGGTCATCAAAGGTGGCTCGGTCAAGGTGATGGACTGAACGATGAAGCAGCCATTGGCGTCGGTGACCGTCACCGTGTATGTGCCTGCGGTCAGGCCGCTGATCAATTGCGTGGTTGCACCGTTGCTCCAAGCGTAAATGAAGGCAGGTGTTCCACCATTGGTATTTGCGAAGATCGAACCATCAGCAGCACCGTTGCAGGAAATGTTCCAGCCGCCTTGGTAGACTTGCGGAATCAAGGTTGTAGCAAGCGTTGCGGGTTCGGTCAATGTGATGCTCGACGTGGTCACGCAGCCATTGGCATCGGTTGCCGTCACGGTGTAGGTGCCGGCACCGATGTTGGACAAGTCCTCGGTCGTGGCACCGTTGCTCCAGAGATAGGTGTAAGCCAAGCAGCTTGCGCCGCCGCCAACCGTCAAGTCGATGCTGCCGTCAGTTGCACCGTTGCAGCTCACGTTCCAGCCGCCCTGATAGGTCGGGCTCGTCGTGGCGCTCGTCAACAAGGCAGGCTCGGTGAGTGTCACCAACGCAGTTGTCGTCGTGCCGTTTAGGTCGGTCACCGTCACCGAGTAGGTGCCTGCACCCAATCCTGTTGCAGTTGCGGTCGTCTGACCGTTGCTCCAGAGATAGGTGTAACCCAAGCATCCGCCGGTCGTGGCGACCGTTGCGCTGCCGTTGGTGGCACCATTGCAGGTCACGTTGTAACCGCAAGCAACAGTCGGGCTCGAAGTGGTAGCCACCAACGGATCGTTGGTCACCGTCACCGTCGCCGCACAAGTGCTGCTGTTGCCGTTCACGTCCGTCACCGTCAAGGTCACGTTGTTCACGCCCAAGTCGTCGCATGTGAATGTGTTCGGGTTCAGCGACGTGCTTACGATACCGCAGGCGTCATTGCTGCCGTTGTTGATGCTGCTTGCTGCAACCGTCTGGCTGCCGCTGCTTGCCAGGTTGATCGTCACGCTCTGGCAAAGGGCCACTGGAGCGACATTGTCCTGAACAGTCACGCTAGCCGAGCAAGTGCTGCTGTTGCCGTTGACGTCGGTGACGGTGAGGATTACCGTGTTGGCTCCGACGTTGGCGCAGGTGAAGCTGCTGTTGTTCAGCGTGGTGGTCGCGATTCCGCAAGCGTCGCTGCTGCCGTTGTTGACTGCCGAGGCTGTCGTGCTGCCGTTGCCGGCGCTGTTCAATTGGACCATGACAGGCTGGCAAAGCGCGATTGGCGCAACGTTGTCCTGAACCATCACGCTAGCCGAGCAGGTGCTGCTGTTGCCGTTGACGTCGGTCACGGTGAGGATCACCGTGTTGGGACCCGCAACGTTGGCGCAAGTAAAGCTGCTGTTGTTCAGCGTGGTGGTGGCGATTCCGCAAGCGTCGCTGCTGCCGTTGTTGACTGCCGAGGCTGCGGTGCTGCCGTTGCCGGCGTTGTTCAAGTTGACTGTAACAGGCTGGCAAAGCGCGATCGGCGCAATGTTATCCTGCACCGTGACGGCTGCCGAACAAGTACTGCTGTTGCCGTTGACGTCGGTTACGGTGAGGATCACCGTGTTTGCTCCGACATTTGCGCAAGTGAAGCTGCTGTTGTTCAGGGTCATGGAGGCGATTCCGCAAGCATCATTCGAACCGTTGTTGACCGCTGAAGCAGAAGTACTTCCGTTTCCAGCGCTGTTCAACTGAACCGTTACTGGCTGGCAGATGGCATTCGGGGCTTGGACATCATTTACCGTAACCGTGAAGCTGCAGGTAGAAGTATTGCCGCATTGGTCCGCAGCCGTGACAGCCACATTGGTCGTTCCGACACTGAAGATGGAACCCGACGCAGGTGCCTGGGTGACGGTGACCACATTCGCGCAATTGTCGGTGGCAGTTGCTTGGAAGCTGACAGCGGCACCGCATTGATTGAGCGTGGTGTTTACGCTGACATTCGCAGGACAAGTAACTACCGGAGGCGTAACATCCTGCACCGTAATGGTTTGTCCAGCACTTGCGGTATTTCCGCTGCCGTCCGTCACCGTCCAATTGCGGGTAATCTGGTAGTTCTGCGGGCAGGATCCATTGTCGCAAAGGTTTCCAACTTCCGTTGAGTTCAAGGCTCTGTCGTAGATCAATGCATTCTCAACCTTGCCATTCGTGCGCCTACCGTCAAAGTCCACACTGCCAATTCTCAAGGGGTGGTTGGTGGCAAGTTGGATTTGGCCGATGTTCAAGGAAGCGACATTGACGCCATTGTGCCAGAGATTGGCCATGCCGGAATTGTAATCGTAGGTTGCGCCCACACAGTTCCACGTATTCGGGACAAGGACATTCGCAGCCAACGCAGTGGTAAATGCGAGCGAACCACGTACGGTAAACCTCACAAACAATTGATTGGGGCCGGTTTGCCACAAGTGAACGCCCCATCCGCCGGGGTTGTATTGTATAATCGGCATTTGCACAGAACCATTCGTTCCAGGCCAGTACCTTGCAAACAGCGAAATCGAATTTGGCGCATCCAAAGGACCACCCGTGCCGTTGGGGAATTCAACGTAATCGTTGCCAGTTCCAGGGAAGGTCACAGCGGTGCCGTTCATTCCAGGCGTCCAGCTCACGCCAGGGCTGAGTGTTCCGGTATTGCCGTTACCTGATGCGTCGGCGGTGGTGGTTCCAGCACCTTCATTGAACAGCCATTGTGTCAAAAGTCCATTCAGCGGAGCACCACCGACCACTTGTGTGAAATCGACTGCCCCAAGACCTGGACAATTGTCGGTTGCGGTGACGTTGGCGGGTGCTGGGATATTGTCACAAGACACGGTCGCATTCGCAGGAACTCCACTCAAAACCGGAGATTGGGTATCGATCACGGTAACTGTGAAAACGCAAGTTGCCGCTCCACAAGGATTGGTCGCGGTAATGGTGACCGTGGTGACGCCGCCGTTGAAGGCCGAGCCGGAACCCGTACCTGAACCCGAACCTGTAGTTGCGCCCGTGAGTGTATAGGCAAGTGTCGGAGTCGGCGCGCCTGTAACCACAGGTGCGTAGGTGACCACTTGCGTGCAAAGGTTGAGTGCTGCGTTCACTGAAATGTTGGCAGGGCAGCTACTGAATGCAGGTGGCTGACAGCTCACTTCACCGCGTACTGCGAAGTCAAACGGACTTTCGTTGCAATCGCTGTTGTTGATCAAGACGGTTGCATTGTACACGCCGAGTGGCGAGGCCAAGAAGGTCACTGTAAAGGTGGTGCTTCCGCTCGGCGCCACGGTGGCTGGCAAAGTGATGCCGCCGACTGTGAAATTCGCTGCATTGGCACCGCCCATCGTGATCGTATTCACCGTCAAAGGAATCGAACCACTGTTTTGGATCGTGTAGGTACGAGTGACTGGGACTCCAGGGAATGGGTTGCCAAAATCGGTATGATCCGTCAACGAAGGGGTCAAATCGCCATCCACAATCGCCACAGCGTTGCCGGTGACGTTGATCTCGGCCGAATTGACCGTCACGGTGAAGCTGCAAGTTGCAGTTTGGCCATTCGTGGCGGTTACAACGTAAGTGTTCGTGGTCGTACCCAATGGGAAGGTAGCACCTGTTGCAAGACCTGCGGTGCGAACGGTGGTTTGACCTGTGCAATTGTCGCTGCCGGATGGGGTTGCATAGTTGACCATCGCGCCGCAGATTCCTGGGTCATTGCTGACGGTGACGTTGGCAGGGCAGGTAATCGTGGGCAATTGGGCATCCACCACCGTCACCGTGAAGGAGCAGGTCGCCGTTGCACCATTTGCTGCTGTGACGCGGAACGAATTCGTAGTCACGCCAACCGGGAATGAAGTCCCGCTTGCACCGCCCGCGAATTGTGTCGTGGTTGCGCCTGAGCAGTTGTCCGTACCATTTGGGGCCGAATAAGTGACATTCGCAGCGCAAAGTCCGGGGACATTGTTCACGGAAATGTTCGCAGGACATGTAATCGTTGGAAGCTGATTGTCCACGACCGTTACCGAGAATGAACATGTGGCTGTTGCACCATTGGCGGCTGTAATGCGGAATGTATTGGTGGTCACGCCAACGGGGAAGGAACCTCCGCTACCGATTCCAGCGATTTGCGTGGTGGTTGCACCCGGGCAATTGTCGGTTCCATTCGGGGCAGTGAAAGTGACATTCGCCGCACAGAGTCCAGAGGCAGCATTCACGCTGATATTCGCTGGACAAGTGATCGTTGGCAATTGATTGTCAATCACCGAGACCGTGAAGGAACAGGTTGAAGTTGCACCATTGGCGGCAGTCACTCGGAATGCATTCGTGGTAACGCCAACGGGGAAAGAAGTACCGCTTGCTCCCCCACTGATTTGTGTCGTGGTCGCACCGGGGCAATTATCCGTACCATTCGGGGCCGAATAAGTGACATTCGCAGCGCAGAGGCCAGGAGCGGCATTCACGCTGATATTCGCAGGACAAGTGATCGTTGGCGCTTGGTTGTCGACGACCGTAACCGTAAAGGAACAAGTGGCGGAATTGCCAGCCGCATCCGTTGCGCGGAAGGTATTCGTTGTAATACCAGGACCATAGGTTGCTCCGCTTCCCAAACCACCTAATTGGGATATGGTTGTCCCTGAACAAGCATCAGATCCTGAAGGCGCAGCAAAGGTTGCTACACCTGTACACAATCCAGGAGAGGCATTCACGGCAATATTGGCGGGGCAACTGATGAATGGAGGTGTCACGTCGCTGACTGTAACCGTAAATGAGCAGCTTGTTGCGTTTCCATAGACGTCGGTTGCCACTCCGACCACCGTGGTCGTACCCAAAGCGAATACCGATCCAGAGGCCGGAGATGAAGTCACGGAGGCAATAGCACAGTTATCCGATGCATTCGGAGAAGTATAGGTAACGATAGCATTGCAGGGACTTCCAACGACATTCTGATTGGGGGGACAAGTGATCGTGGGCGCTTGGTTATCAACCACTGTTACCGAGAAGGAACACGTGGAAGTAGCACCATTCGCAGCGGTAACCCTATATGTGTTGTTAGTCACGCCAACGGGGAATGATGCACCGCTTGGAGCACCTGCAACAAGGCTCAATGTGGCACCTGGGCAGTTGTCCGCAATTGTCGGAGAAGCATAGCTGACTGCTGCTGCGCAAAGTCCGCTCGCTGCGTTGACGTTGATGTTTGCAGGGCAGTTGATCGTTGGCGTTTGGTTATCCACGACTGTAACCGTAAAGGAACAAGTGGCGGAATTGCCAGCCGCATCCGTTGCGCGGAAGGTATTCGTTGTAATACCAGGACTATAGGTTGCCCCGCTTCCCAAACCACCTAATTGGGATATGGTTGTCCCTGAACAAGCATCAGATCCTGAAGGCGCAGCAAAGGTTGCTACACCTGTACACAATCCAGGAGAGGCATTCACGGCAATATTGGCGGGGCAACTGATGGATGGAGGCGTCACATCGCTGACTGTAACCGTAAATGAGCAGCTTGTTGCGTTTCCATTGACGTCGGTTGCCACACCGACCACAGTTGTCGTACCCAAAGCGAATACCGATCCAGAGGCCGGAGATGAAGTCACGGAGGCAATGGCACAGTTATCCGATGCATTCGGAGCAGAATAAGTGACGACAGCAAGACAAGGACTTCCAGCAACATTCTGATTGGGTGGACAAGCGATGCTTGGGGGAATGTTGTCGCGTGAGATCACGACATCGTCCTGCGAATCAGGACAAACACCATTCAACAAGGTCCAACGAAGGGTCGTGTTGCCAAGCCCAAGGCCGGTTACCGTCGTGCTTGGATTGGAAGGTGTCGTGATCGTACCGCTTCCACCAACCACGGTCCAAACACCGGTTCCAGTGGTTGGAAGATTTCCAGCCAACGTCGCCGAAGAACCGCACACCGTCTGATTCGGCCCGGCATTGGCGGTGGTGAACTGGTCTACGACTACTGTAATTGACGCACAATTCGTGGTATTGCAAGTTCCTGCTGCACGCACGAAGTAGGTCGTGGTTGTTGTCGGAGCCACGATGATTGAATTTCCAGTACCTACAGATGTGCTGGCGCATCCACCTGAAAACCATTGGTAGGACGCACCTGTACCCAATGCTCCGCCTACCTGAGTCAAAGTTGTTGTCCCGCCGGCGCAAATTGTCGTTGTTCCAGCAATCGAACTTGGTTGGGTAGAAAGGGAATTTACCGTCACAACTACCGGTACTCTAGCACTTTCACATCCTGTGGTGGGGTTGTATTGTGATACATAGACCGTGGTCGTTGCTGTATAGACTGCCGTATAGGAGGTACCGGTGAATAACAAGGGGCCTCCCGAAGCTGCACTGTACCATCTAAAGGTCAGCCCCAAACTGCCTGGCGATCCAGAGAGTGTCACGGAACCTGCACCGCAACGATTTTGTGGTGGGATGAAAGGCGTGGCAGGTGCTGCATATACCGTGATCGTTGTGGACGAAGAGGCAATACATGGCGAAACCCCTACCGTGTAATTGATCGTATGCGTTCCGACGCCAGCAGAGGCAGGTGTAAAAATACCTGTAGAAGATGTGCCTGGACCACTCCAAACGCCACCTGCATCGGCTGCGACGAGTTGGTATGCAGGCGTATTGTTGCAAACCGGCCCGCTGGGTGTAATCGTCGCGTTGGGAAGGCCTGCCTGCGCCCCTGTCGGTGCGAGGCTGAGTGTGAAGGAGGTTGGGCTACCCACTTGCAAGCCGCTCCAATTCTCCACGACGATCATGATGTTTTGTCCGGCCACCACGTTAGGGGCAGGAACCGAGGAACTACAACCATAGAAGGTTCCAAATTGGTTGCAACCCCCCGCTGCGGCGGCATAGTTACAACCGAGCTGATTTGCAGTATTCTGGATTGCCGTACAAGGTGCAACGCCAGTGGGGACGTTGAAAACTGCAACGTCCAAAAATCCTGATGAGGTATTTCCTTGAATGAGCATGTTCAACGGTCCCGAAGTCGAAATGTTGAGCATGATATAGGCCACGTTGGGCCCGGACCAGTCGAGGCAGGTGCTTACCGCCGGACCTTTGGCCACAAAACTAAAAGGACCTGCCGTTCCTGAGACGCAGATCGAAGTGTTCACATTACATTGTGACCGGGCAGTGGTCGGAAGCACAAACAAAAGTGCGACCAACACAAAGCCCAACCACTTCATCTTCCTGAAAGTAGATTGTTCCATGATTTCCTTAGTTGATTGGTTGGATAACATTGCAACCCAAGAGGTTGAAAAACGAATTGATATCTGCATTCGAAGTTTCCTTCAAAAATGTGGCACGCACCCTGGTTCCGGAGATTTCCAATGCCGAGAGCTGTGGATAAATACTGCGAACGCGTGAAGCAAAAGCAGCCTCACGACCTTCCCGAATGGTTATCTGGGCCGTAAAATCATACTCCCTGCCGTTTGACGAATGCGTTTCCGCACCAATCCTTGTCATCGGAGCAAGCACTTCGATTTCTTGTCCACCCGGCACACTCAGAATCCAATTTCCCTCAGGCTTGAGTGCCGGCCTTACCACCTTCAAGGTTTCTCCAGAAACCGCAATCCAACCCGTCCCGTCAAAGTACCAGTAACCTGACTTTGCATCGACTTGATAAATCAACAAGCCTTTCTTCGCCCCTTGAAGATTCAAACGTTCGACTTCCACCAACCGCTGGATGATCAACATCTGAATTTCCAGTCGATCTGACTTCTGGGATGGCATCGCAACTACACCTTTGGAAAGTAACACATTGGTAGATGCCAACGTGCAAATCACCAGCAATAGGCCTATTTGCCATCTGCCAGCCGATCTTAGAATGTGGTCAAGCTTGGTACGTAGAAGCTGCTTCGAACCAATAAATTTTCTAGATAATTCCATAGTACTCGGGTTTTGGTTTTCCAATGACTTTTCGGGGCAGAACGATTCAAACAAAATGCATTTGCAATGCAGTCGTCAAAAAATGAATTTCAACAATTCGCTCCAAACATGTCCAAATCGCCCTATCCTTGATTCCGTATTTCAATCTGCAATGCCAGTTGCAGATTGATGATGGAAACTAAGTAAGAATTTTTGTGATTTCCAAAAAATCTTATCCAACGATCCCGATAAAATTGTTTCAAAATGTGCCAACATGGACGCGATCGGACATTAAAAAGAGCCCGATACCAACAAGAAAGGTCATTTTATCCAAAACGGTCATCCAACGCTACGCGTCACAACGTGGCAATTCGGCGAAAAATTACCAATATCTTAGCCTTGGCGCTCCCATAGGCCACTTTCCTGCGGTGATGCAGAGGATGCCATGCAACGCTGGAATACCAACCTTGGCAGCTTGGGTTCCAATGGATTCCGTAAATGTGGGTGTAAGAAATGCACCATTCCTCAGCCCTTTTTCGAGTGAAATGACGGCCGCCAAGCTCACTTTTTATCCGATTATGGAATACTTTCCGGGCGAATTCATGCTGCCCGTCAACTTACTCATCTACCGTCCCAAAATTAATGGCTACCAAGACGGACGACGATCAGGTAACTTTGTTTCAAGTTCAATTTCAACTGGTTTCAGAATATGAGAAAGTACCTTTTCCTGTTCGCTGCAATGACCGTCTCGATGGCATTTTTTTCCTGTAACAATGCCAATACCACCTGCGAATTCTATTTTCAGACATCTGAAAGTACCGCGTCGGAAGAATGGACACTTTGGATCGATGGTCAAAACAAAGGCGTATTGCCCAATCCCGAATTGGACGCCACTTGTGAAAACGCCAACGGCGCATTGGATTCCCTGATTCACCTGACGCTAGACGCTACTCGCCATACCTTTGAGGCTGTCGACAACAACGGCGTCATCCGTTCCAAGGGTTACTTCAAAACCAATGAAAACCAATCCAAAGTGGGAGGAAGCACGGGCGGAGCCTCCACTGGCGGAAGCTGTGACTGCACGATCTTCACCATTTTTGATTGAGGGGCAACCAACATTAACGTTAGGGCAGGAAAGTCGGTCTGAAGAATCTGATTTTCCTGCCCTTTTCGTTTCCCCGTATCCCATTTTCAAACTCCGTCTCGAAGTATTACATTTGCCGTGCAATGGTAGTCCTTGGTCTAGCAACCTTGGACTTTAATAGGGAATCCGGTGAAAATCCGGGACAGTCCCCGCTGCTGTAATCCTGCTGCTGCTCATTGAGTTGCAGTTTTTGGCATCAAGGCCACTTTCCGCCTCGGCGGAGGGGAAGGCGCCAAAGCCAGGAGAGTCAGAAGACCTGCCATCGCGTGTTTGGTTCATCGCTTTCGGGAGAAAAGCCGTGGAGCCTGCATTTTGAAGCGTCAGAGGC
The DNA here is from genome assembly GCA_016718825.1 of Bacteroidota bacterium. Classification (NCBI taxonomy): domain Bacteria; kingdom Pseudomonadati; phylum Bacteroidota; species Bacteroidota bacterium. The sequence goes on from JADKCL010000024.1 coordinate 35,811, forward strand.
TGCGTATCCCTCGCCATCTTCCTCGCTTCGCTTGTTTGCTTCCATATTCGTTTTCCTGGGGCCTTTTTTTAACATTTATCCTTAAATGGTTATGAAGGCATTGTTATTTTCAATCTGTTTGACGGCCTGTATCGGGCTGATTTCCAAAACCTACAAGCACAGGTCCATCCACAGGTGATCATCGCGAATGGTGGCGTGTATGGCCCCTCCAACATCGTTAAGATTGCGTCCTGGGACTTGCTCACGCGGCAATACACCGTGTTTGATTCCTTTCCCGCGAGTTCTGTACAGGACGTAACGGTGCATGAACGCTTTGCATACGTCTGTGCAGACAGTATTTTGGCCTGCTACAATCTGGACACTTATCAACGTACGGCCATGGTGACGGTTCCGGGAGTTCGGCAAACACGTGTCCATCTCAATTATCTATTGGTGACCAAGGGCTACGGCGCCGTTGGAGACAATTTTGAAGTCCGTGATATGGGCGATTTGAGCTTGTTGTTTTCGATTCCTGGCATTTCTGGCGAATGCGAGGGCGTCGCATCCGCCCAAGACACTGCCTATATCGCTGTACCACAAGGATTTGGCGCAAGCACCGGAAAAATCGCCGTGGTCTCTCTGGCAAGTCAGCAATTGGTGCGGGAAATCGACCTCGATACGAACGGAAGGGTGATCACGGACCTTTTCATCAACGGCGGCAAAGTGTATTCGATCAATCAAATCGACTTTTTCAGCCCTTACAGCATTGTTTCGACCTATGATATTGCCACGGCGGATTTGCAGCATCACCGTGTAGACATGTCGGCAAATGCAGGCATCGGTGTCTTTAACACCAACAAGTTGTATGCAGGATTTGGCGCAGGAATAGGCGGCTGGGACCTGAATTCCAAAACTTTGACCGATACCAACATCGTCACGGGCCAATTTGCGGCAATCGATTACGACGAAGTCAATCACAGGTTTTATGGGACCAAAACGGACTATTTCACCTACGGGAAGCTTTACGAATACAATGGATTGGGAGTCGTGCTCGACAGCATCGATGTCGGAATTTCTCCGGAGGCGATTGCGGCTGATTATTATGTAATTACCTCTGAGACACCTTCAACGGAGGCTGAAGTTGCCATCAAAAGCTTCCCACAGCCATTTGGAAACCATTTGAACATCGACTTGCGGTCGCTCCCCTACCCTGCCGAACGCATTGACATTTTGGATCTTACCGGTAGGGTCATGATGTCGGAATCGATAGCTTCCAATGGTGTTCGGGCCATGGAAACGACCACACTTGTACAAGGCACCTACCTCGTGCGCGTGACTGCCCGCGGTCGCGTATGGACGACGAAAATCGTGAAGGCTGTCAAGTAATTCCGCTGAAAAATAGCCACGAAGGCACAAAGACACGAAGAGAAGATAGCTATTCTTCGTGTCTTCGTGCCTTCGTGGCTAAAATCAACCCACTACAGGATTCTCCCGATTCCAATAAAAGTAAAACGGCACACCTGTTGCGATCAACAACAAGCCCAAGCCTGCCATGACGGGCTGATCCCAGATCGTGTTCACGACCAACACGGCACTGAATACAGTAAAGACAATCGGCACGACGGGATACAACGGTACCTTAAACGGACGTGGGTGATTCGGCATTTTCCGGCGAAGGGTAATCACGCCCCATGCCCCGGCTCCGTAGAAAATGAAGGCCGCAAAAATCAGCATGTCGGTGAGCATGTCAAACGAGCCCGAAAGACAAAGTACTGAGGCCCAGACGCCTTGGATCAGCAAGGATTTGTAAGGCGTATGAAACTTGGGATGCACTTCGTTGATGCCTTTGAAGAAGAGCCCGTCATTGGCCATCGCGTAGTACACGCGCGGGGCCGCGAGGACGGAAGTATTGGTCGCATTGAAGGTCGAACAGAGAATCAGCAGCGACAAAAACATCGCCCCTGCCCCACCGAGGAACCATTTCAGGATTTCGACGGCGGCGATGACGTTTTGTTGGGCTGCGAGACCGGCAATCTTTTCGATGGGCGCGGTAAACAGGTAGGCGGCTTGTACCAAAATGTACACCGCCGTCACGATGACCGTGCCCCAAAGCAAGCCGCGCGGGAGATTTTTGGCGCCATCCTTGACTTCGCCTCCGACATAGCCAATCGAAATCCAACCTTCGTAGGCCCAGAAAGCAGCCAGCATCGCCGCAAAAAATGCCCCAAACAGCCCGATCGGCGGCACATCCGATTTCTCATGGACCGCCAATTCTGCTGGGCTCAAGTCCTTGTGGTCGCCCTCCGTATGCAAGGTTTCGGGGCCCATCATCATCCCCGTGGCGGTGTCTTGCATGTGGATGGCATTGTAATAATGCGTCCCTTCCGGCACGTGGGTCAGGTTCTTGAAACTTCCCCCGCTGAATCCGAAGCACATGACGATGATCGAAACAATACTCACCACGATGGTGGTGGCAAGTACCGAACTCACAATCTTGCCCATTTTGATCCCTCGGATGTTGATCATCACCAAAATCCAGATCAGGCCGATGGTAATGAACTTGACCGTGAGATTGCTGAAGGGTTGGAAGCCCTCCAAGCCCCATGTCGCCAATCCGGTTGGAAGGCTATCGCTCAAATTGGGCAACTTCAAAAAGCTGTTGAGCGACTCGGCGAATACAAATCCGACGGAGGCGATGGTCGCACTTTGCACGACGGAAAAGGTGGTCCAGCCATAGATATAGGCAAAAAATCTGCCGAAAATATGCTTGAAATAAACGTATTGGCCACCGGCCTCCGGAAACATGGAGGCGACTTCCGCATTGGCCAGGCTCCCCAACAAGGTGATCAATCCGGCGGCAGCCCAACAGGCGATGACCAGCCCCGGCGAACCGAGGGACAGGGACATGCCGGAAATTTTCTTGAACACGCCCGATCCGATCATCGAACTGATGACCAACAGGGCAACGCCCCACATCGTGATGGACCGCTCCAATCCGGGTCCGGAAGTCTTAGAAATTGCCATTGCTTCGATTTAGAATGGGAAGATAGGAGGAATAATGGGGAATGGAAAATTGAGAATTGAGAATTGAGAAATCGCGCAAGCAAATGAGAATCGAAGATCGGCGAAGCCAAATGAGAAATGGAAAAGGAACGTTCATACGGACAGCGCAAGCTAATGGTCTGCCCGCGCGCCAATGAACGGCAAATTGCCAACCTATTATGCGGCTCCTCCGCCGGTGCATCCTTCGAGCGCTAGAAGTGACTGCTTGCGTACTTTGCACTGGAAAATGAATTTCGCATGATCCGGGAGCCGTAGGCGAATGGTTTTCGGGCTTCTGTAAATGGCATTGGGAGGAATTCCGATTGCGTTTGGCGCGGAAGGATTCTCGACGAGGGAATTTTCAGCATCTGAATCAATGGAAAATTAGCCACTGAAGCCCACGCTTCTTCCAGAATTTGTTAGCTTGGGCCCTATGGAAAAGAATCAACCGGCCTTACTCGACCTGATCACCCGCTACAAGCAACATTTGCGAGAACACGGCTTGATGGACGAGCTCTACAAATGGGATTTGATCGGCAAATTCAAAGGGCGGCCGGACGTAGAAGCAACTGATTTTGGGCAGGAAGTGCGTTCCGTAGATTTCAAAAATCTGCCGTATGGCGTGGCTCTAGCTGTTTTGAGGCATTTGTCAAAGGAAGAACCCGAGCGCTTACGGTCCTGTATCCAAGGATTATTCGATGAAAACCGCCCCCTTTCCGAGCGAATTCGTGCCTACGATCAAGCCACCTTTGCGCTATACGGTGAAATCAAAACCGATGAAAAGAAGGGCCATCATCAGGACGAGCGGATGGCCGGATTGTTGCTCGCCTTTCACAATCCCGACAAGTATCCGATTTACAAAGCGTCCTTCTACGACAAGTTTTGCACGCTGCTCGGCGTCGCGCCCAAAGGAAAAGGCGAGAAATACGCCCATTACCTAGCCCTACTTCAGGATTTCATTTCCCTTTACATTGAATCCGACCAAGAATTGCTGGATTTGATGGCCGAATTGGTACCTCCAACGGCCTATCAGGATCCAAATCATCTTTTGTTGGCGCAGAATATCTTGTATGTGATGTTGGATCAGGAGGATGCGGAGGAAGATGGGATCCAAGGACTTGATCGAGAGATTATTCGGCGGTTTCAGTCAATTGGGGATGAATTTTCTATCGCAACGTTTTTTCGCTTTTTGGGCACCTTATTAACGCAACTGCAGTTGGATGCCAGCAACGAGAAATTGGCCATTGCGATGCGAAAGCAAGACAAAGGCAGTATCTCAGTCAGTCTCAATGGGAGGCTGGTTTTAGTCATCTACGCAGGAAAGAAGATCGGCTTGATGATCGATCAGGCAAATAAGGCGGAAGTATCTGCGGTTGTTACAATCTTGCATACCGAGCCATTTGCAGGCGCTGGTACTTCGGCGGTGTTCCAAACGATCTCAATTGACGATCGACTTGCGACGAATCTTCCGGAATTGGAGAATATTTGGATCGAAGGATGCCGTGAATATGCACCACAACAGGAAAAGTCACAATACCGCATCCATCACAACCAAACGCTTTTTGAAATCGCCACCCATTCCAGTCTTTTGGAGGCCTACCTGAGAGCAGCTTTTGGAAAATCGAATACTGAAATAGATTCTACGGTCAGAAAAATGAACACCAATTCCCCCGTCAACCAAATCCTCTACGGCCCGCCCGGCACCGGAAAAACCTACAACACCATCAACAAAGCCTTGGAAATCTTGGGGATAGCCTACGATCCAAAAAATCGAACAGAGATGAAACGTATCTTTGAGAAGCATGTCGCAGAAGAGCGAATTGCCTTTACCACGTTCCATCAAAGCATGAGCTATGAGGATTTTGTGGAGGGGATAAAGCCAATGAAACCAAGCCCAGATGGAGGGAATGTTGGTTACGAGATAATGCCGGGAATCCTAAAAAGAATTGGCTTCCAAGGTTCAGTGACAAGGAGTTGGAAAATGTTTCTCAATCGATCTAAAACCCATTAAGACTTTTGATGATTGGCCATTCAAAGGTTTATTGATCGATTGATGGAATAGAATCCGAAACCAACGCATACGTTTCCGGCAAAGTTTCCAAGAGTCGGGTTGGTTAGTGTCAAAGGTGAGGACATCATTACAAAGGCAAACAGCGAATTCCAAAGCGCAAGTGAAGAAGACAAGCTTCGCCGTATTTATGAAACGTTCGAAAATGCTGAATCTGTGACGAGAATTTCACAATTACGAAGTGAAGTTGGAAATGATATCGGCTGGACTACAAACTACTATGCCGTTTTTGCAGCGATCAAAGAATTTGAAAAGACAATCACTTCATCGAACCTGCCGACAAAGACGATCGACAATTCAAATTTCATCCTCATCATCGACGAAATCAACCGTGGCAACGTCTCGCAAATCTTTGGCGAACTCATCACGCTGATCGAGGACGACAAGCGCGCCGGTCGACCTGAAGCCCTTTCCGTCACCCTCCCCTACTCCAAGGAGTCCTTCACCGTGCCACCCAATCTTTACATCATCGGCACAATGAATACCGCAGACCGCAGCGTCGAAGCCCTCGACACCGCGCTCCGACGCCGCTTTGAATTTGTCGAAATGCCCCCTCGGCTTGATCTCGTGGACCAATCGCTCACCGATGCCACCGACATTTCGCCGCGTGACATCCTCTATACCATCAACCTGCGCATCGAAAAGCTGCTCGACCGCGACCATCAAATCGGCCACGCGTACTTCATGGGTCTCAGAGACCTCTCAGCGCTCAAAAATGCCTTCCAGCACAAGCTGATGCCGCTTTTGCAGGAATATTTCTTTGGCGATTATTCCAAAATCGGCCTTGTTTTGGGCAGCGGCTTCGTCAAAATAGCCCATCCCGAAATCAAAAAAGCCGATGATTTTTTTGCCGACTTCACCAAAACCGGCTACGAAAGCGATTTGATGGAAAAACAAGTTTGGCACCTCGTCCATATCGGCGAGATGTCCGAGGAAGATTTCCTGTCAGCCATTCAAACCATGAAGGTCAAGTCTTGCCAGCTATGACTGCATCCTTCTTTGAATACCAACGTTTCAGTCCCGCCCCCGCAGACATCCGAGAGGCGCTGGAAAGGCATTATGGGGAGCAGGGTGTTCCATATTATTCCCTAATTTCCAGAGGCGTCCAATTCAATCAATTCGTCGGCATCCTTCAAATCGGCAGTTTTACGATCGAAGTTCTGCCGAAAATCGATCGCGTCACAGGCGACCAAGATTGGCGGAAGGTGCTGATCGATATGCTGCGCAAAGTCGAAGGACTCGACCTCAAAACCACCGAAAACGCCGACCTCCGACTCAAACCCAACAGCATTCTCGACCTTTACATGGAGCTTTTTGTGACCGAAGTGGCCTATTTGATGCACAACGGCCTCACAAAGTCCTACCGCAAAACCGAAGGCAATCGCACTGCTCTCAAAGGCAGGCTTGTTTTCGCGCAGCAAATCCAACAAAATCTTGTGCACGCGGAGCGCTTTTACGTGCGCCATACGACCTACGACCGCGAAAACGCTTTTAATTGCATCTTGTACAAGACCTTGCGCCTGCTCGCGCGCATTTGCACCCACCCCAACCTTCGCGGGCGCATCACGCAACTGCTCCTCGATTTCCCCGAATTGCCGGATATCGCCGTCAGCGAGGCTGTTTTTCAACGCCTGCCTTGGTCACGCAAAACCGAAGGCTACCGCAAGGCCATCGGCATCGCGCGGCTATTGTTGCTCAATTATCACCCAGACATTCGTGGTGGACAAGAAGACGTGCTCGCTTTGATGTTTGACATGAACCAACTCTGGGAACGTTACATTTTGATGGTCCTGAGGCGTTCGGCGCCAGCCGATTGGACGGTAGAAGGACAGAGCAGGGACCTGTTTTGGCATGCAGAGGGATTCCATGCGCACCTCAAGCCTGACATCGTGTTGCGCGGCCCTGCAGACCGGACAGTCGTTTTGGACACCAAATGGAAACTGCTCGATGGCAACCGACCTAGCGACCAGGATTTGCGGCAACTTTTTGCCTATCAACACCAATGGAAAGCCGCTGACGGCTATTTGGTCTATCCCGACCGCGAATTGAATTGCGTCCATGGCAAGTTCAACAACCCCTCCCACCATTGCCACATTCTCGGGGTAAATGTCCTTCAAGGGCAGCAGCTCAATCCGGATTTGGGACAGGCGATCTGGGCGGAGTTGCTGCAAACCTACGGCTGATTCTTGCTGAAATTCCCTCTTGTAATTGACACGAGGTGTCAAAACCCATCCGCAAATTGGGGTATGAATCAGAAAGACATCACGATTTGGTTTGGCGTTCGACGGAGGAAAATCCAGCCTCAATGCGAACTTCAAGGAGCTCAAAATCAAGATCATGCAGAGAGGCCGATTCGCACAGCCCAACAGTTGCAACGGCGGGCGAAGGCTTGGGCACGGATGTTCAAGGACGAATTGCCCGTTTTGATGGGGTGAATCCGCTTTTGGGTAATGAAAGCGTAATTGGAGCGGCGATGTCAAACTTCGCCAACGCCTGAAAATTCCGAGTGTGCATTAAACCATCCCGCCGTTGCAAAGTCTATCTTGCACGATGGCAGTTTCCAAAAATCCCTTTCCCGACGCCGCGCGCAAGCTGCAACACCTGTATTTGCGTGCCGGATTTGGTGAATCCCCGCAGTTTTTGAAGGAAAATGCCGACAAGCCACTCGAATGGCATGTTGAACGTTTGTTTTCGGATTCGAAGTCCTTTCAAGACCTTAAACTCCTCCCCGATCCGACAGCCGGACACGAACGGGAAGTCGGGAAATTTAAGATGGGCGTCATTTTTATGCGCTCCAAGAAGGAACTCAAGGAATTGAACCTGCATTGGCTGGACCGTATGGCCACCGCAAACGGTCAGTTGCGCGAAAAACTATGCCTGTTTTGGCACGACCATTTTGCAACGAATGTCCCGGTCGGCTACCTCATGCAGGTGCAAAACAATACGCTCCGCGCCCATGCGCTGGGGAAATTTGACCGGCTGTTGCACAACATCGCCAAGGATCCCGCGATGCTGATTTACCTCAACAATCAGCAAAACAAAAAGGGCCATCCCAACGAAAATTTCGCCCGCGAGGTGATGGAATTGTTCACTTTGGGAATCGGTAATTACACCGAAAACGATGTCAAGGAGGCTGCAAGGGCATTTACCGGATGGCAGGTGACAGCAACCGGAAAATACGAATTCAACGCGCGACAGCATGATTTTGGCAACAAAGCGGTGCTCGGTAAAACGGACGAATGGACCGGCGAAGACATCCTGGACATGCTCGCCACGCATCCACAAACAAGTCGGCACCTTGCCAAAAAGCTTTACGGTTGGTTTGTCAACGATCAGCCGCATCCCGAACGCATCCTTGAAATCGAAAAGAATCTCAAGGATTCCCAGCTTGATATTGGCTTGACGCTCAAGCAGCTATTTCTCAGCGAATGGTTTTATTCCCCGGAAAACATCGGCGCATTGGTCAAATCTCCGGTCGAATTGCTTGTACAATTCAAGCGCTTGCTGAAAATGGACTTGCGCCGCGAACAGTTGCTACTCAAAGCCCAAACGGCCCTCGGCCAAGTGCTTTTTTTTCCGCCCAACGTCGCAGGTTGGCCCAACGGTACGCAGTGGATCGACAGTTCGACCCTGTTGTTGCGCATGAAATTGCCATTGGTGCTCTTCGGGGCGGATGCGTTTGACATTGCTGTCAAAGGCGATTTGGAGGATGAAGGACCTGACATTTCGATGACAGAAATCCCCAAGCAATTCAAAGCGGAGTCGGATTGGAAGGAATTCCTGCACGCTTTTGCCGGCCTGAGCGAAAACGAATTGCTGCAAGCGATCGTGGATGCCTTGCTCGTATGCCCGCAGGTGCGCGTCGACCTCGACAATCTGCGCCAATACGGCGACAACAGCAGCCCAAATAGCTTGATTCAAAGCCTTGCCATTCGTGTGATGGCCCTACCCGAATTCCAACTCAAATGAAACGTAGAGAATTCCTTGAAAAATCGGCTTTGGCAAGCGCAATGCTGTTGTTGCCAAGGTTTCTGCGCAGCAGCGCGGACGTGCAATTCGGTAGCCATGCCCGTGGAAAAGTGCTCGTCGTGGTACAATTGGGCGGCGGAAATGATGGATTGAATACGGTTGTGCCCTGGCAAAACGATGTTTATTACAAGCTGCGGCCGGGAATTGCGCATTCCAAAGGCGAATGCCTGCGGCTCGACGACGACTTGGCGCTCGCACCCGGAATGGAAGGCCTCAAGGGGCTATTTGACAGCGGCAACTTGGCGATTGTCAATGGTGTAGGCTACCCCAATCCCATTCGCAGCCACTTTCGCAGCATGGACATCTGGCAAAGCGCAAGCCCTGCAGACCAATATTGGAACGATGGATGGATCGGCAGATTGCTCGATGCCAATTGTCCGGATTGCAAGCCCTACCAAGCCATTGAAGTCGACGAAGGGCTGAGCCTTGCGATGAAAGGCAAAACCATGAACGGCATTGCCCTCACGAATCCGCAGAGTTTTTACAGGAATGTACACGAACCGTTTTTCCATTCCGTTGCAAATCAGCCACAAACCGCTGTGCATGATCATCCGACATTGGAATATCTCCACAAAACATTGGTGGAGACAAGCCAAAGTGCAGACTACATTCACGCCCAAAGCAAGATTTACCAAAGCAAGGTGGAATATCCGCAGAATCCATTTGCGCAGCACGTGAAGCTGATTTCGGAGTTGATCATCAGCGGCAGCGAAACGCAGATTTACTATGTGAGTCTGACCGGATTTGACACGCATGCGGGCCAAAAAGCGAAGCAAGGCCGATTGCTCAAGCTCTACGCCGACACCATGGCTGCATTCTGTAGTGATTTGAAACAAAAGGGGCGGTTTCAGGACGTGACCGTGATGACCTTCAGCGAATTTGGCCGCAGGGTTGCCCAGAATGCCAGCAACGGAACGGATCATGGCACAGCGAGCAATGTTTTCCTGCTCGGCGGCGCCTTGAAAAAGCCCGGAATCTACAACCCATTACCCTCCTTGGAGGACCTGGACGAAGGTGATTTGAAGCATTCGATTGACTTCAGGCGGGTCTATGCCAGTTTGCTCCAAGATTGGCTCGGCGCCGATTCAACAAAGGTCTTGGAAGGGCGTTTCGAGACCTTGGGCGTGGTTTGAGGGTCAAAAAGGCGCTGTCTATCTGCTGTATTTGATGCCGAAAGTGTTGTATTTGCTTCCGAATTTTGGTAAAATTACTTCATGGGGACAACTGAAAAGCCTACCAAGGTGAGTCGCGCCGTGTTTTTGGACTACCTCGATTCGATAGAGGGCAAGGCCGAATACCTGAATGGCGAAATCTATGACATGGCAGGTGGGTCTATTCCCCATAGCCTAATTGAGGCAAATATCGCGGGAGCTTGGTAACGCTTTGGATGGCTCCCAATGAAATGTTTACAGCAATAGTCTCACGATACAGATCGAATCTGATGGCTCAATCGTATTTCCAGATGCTTCCGTAATTTGTGGGGAATTGGAGACGACACAAGATCGCAAAGACATCGCCACAAATCCGACCTTGATCGTGGAGGTATTGTCGCCCAGCAATATGAAATGGGATCGCGGCGGCAAGCTCCTCAAATATTGGACGATCCCCTCCTTGGTTGAATACGTGATCATCGAGCAAACGCATCCGCAAGTAGATGTTTACACCAAATCTCCAAATGGTGAATGGGTATTCAGCAGCTATCAGGATTTGGAAGATGTGGTTTCACTCAATTCCCTGGGGATCAAAATTCCGCTTTCAGGAATTTACCTCGGTGTTGAATTCGAATCATAATTGGATTTCTCACAAGCTGAGGTTTGTCAACGTTTGGTCGAATTCAATCCCAAGATTCCTCTCGGATCAGAGGCCTGACCGAAGCCAAACAGGCGACCCCAAAAAGGATCGCCTGTCTGAATTCAATTCTATGAGAATCAATAATTGCAGTGCACAACGGTGACGTTGCCTTCACAGTCAAAGTCCACGTAGCCGATCGCACCAAAGCGAATCAAATTGCAATCGACTTGCTGACAATTCACTTGCGGATAAAACGTAACGCGGGTGATGAAGCCGCTGACAAAACAGATGCCCACAGTAGAAACTTGAGCGTTCATTGGGCCATTGTAGCTCGTGCAACCTGAATTGAAAGCGCCGGTGGCGCGTCCGATCAGATGGTCGCCGCTGCCGTTTGCATTGCCATTGCCGTTGTTTTGTGCATTGGCCATTGTTGCGGAAACCAACAGGACCATCACAAACAGGCAGATTGAGAGAAAGTGCTTTTTCATAATTCCAAAACGTTTTTGTGGTGATTGAGACAGCAAAGCTACAATTCTTACATGAATAAACTAATCATTTATCAAGCCACCATCCAAGACGACCATCTATACTGAATGATAAAATCAATATATTTAGGAATTTACAACCATTGATTCGCCGAATTGCTGCAACTAAATCCATTCAGAAAGTAGCATTTCGAGAAACATTCTAACATATACAAATCACAAAAAAACCTCACTTTCCCGGTGCATTCCATTTCTGAACGCAATTCCTTTCAAGATTTCTCTCAAGATTTTTGAATAATTTGTCGCAACATTGCACCTTTTTGAAACTTTTGTCGTAACATTACGACATGGAAACAACACGCATCAAAAACTATTTCGCCTACGCACTTGTGCATCAGGCAAGTCCCAAATCCGAAGCTACCCAGAAGGAGTTTGGAATGGATGAATTCTGCAAAGCCCGCGAAGCCTATTTGCAACGACATGAAAACGACACGGCACTTCCCCGCAAAGGGCATTTCACCACCGGACTATTCCCCAACACGCAACTTTACCTCCTCCATCTCGATGCCGACCGCATTGAAACCGAACGCACGAAAATTATGAGCAACCGGCATCAGCCATTTCCCCTTGGCAGGATGGAACCCTTGGCCAAACAGCTCATTGCGCAACGTGCGGCAGGCATGGAATGGTTTGCCGAAAATGCGGATGAGCAACGCGTCTTTTTTGCCACGGAACCGGAAGCCATCACCTTTGCCAACGACCAATTTGCCCCCAAAGACCCGGAAGCCATCAGCGAAAAATGGCAGCTTTTCAATTTGGACCGCCACCTCGATTTCATGGAAGGTCAGAGCATCCAACATTTCCTTCAACATCGTTCGGCCCTCAGCACCAACCAATTGGAAATCTTGGCAGATTTGGGCCGCGGCACCCTTTCCAAAATCAAGAACGGTCAGCGTATCCTCAGCCGCAAGCAATACGGCCGCATCGTCAGGGTTTTGCAGCACTACGGTTATGTCGCCTGGGTGGACTTGCGGCAACTTGTGGAGGTGGAAGCGATTCGAAAATAGAAGCCATTGCTGGAGACAATTGGGTGGGAACTTAATCTTCCAGCCCCCGTTTTCATTCTTGCCCATCCCCCAACTCTTGTTATCTTTGGAAGGTAAGCAAGGAAAGAGAAGAAAGTGCTGAACGGTTCACAACGAAAATACTCCGACGAGGAACTTCTGGCCCTGGGGCTGCATAAATGTGTGATCGGTATCCCCGGTCGGCCGTTGCCGATCATGGTGCCCAATCCGCAGGCCACCAATGCCGACGATGCCTACCGCCTCGAGGCCATCGAAGACGAAGTCCACCCTATCATCATCTGGTCTCGACGACCCTACGAAGAAGTGATGGGCCTGATTTACAGGCTGCTGCCGACCCCGTCGATGTTGCCGCTGTTTTACGAAACCTTGCAGTTGTTGCAGGTTGAGAATGACCGCCGCATCCAGTTTTACATCGGCAAACACGGCTCGGGCAAGTCCTTTCTTGGACGCCTTGTGGGTGATTTGCTGCACGATGAAGGTCCGATCACCATCAACTGCGCCGACCGGGACCTCAACGAACTGCTCTTCGAAACCGTGCTGGACGTGGGCGCGAATCCGGACCTGTACACGCGCATCAACGAGCGCTTGCAGGCAGGCACGCTCAACCAAGCTTCGATCAATGCCCTCAAAGACGTTGTTGGCGATGCCTATTCGACCAACAACGGCAAGCCCTGGATCGATTTTGAGCGCGTTGGCAGCACCATCCTCGAGAAAATCACGGACGAAAACGGGCTCGTCAAAACCGAAGCCGTCTTCAATGGCGCCAAAACCCACGAAGTGGTAGACATTTTGCTGCGCATCGCCCAAGTCGAAGGTCTTGCCAAAGAGGCCTCCTTCATGCCGATCAAAACACAGCTCGGTTTGCTTCCGAGTGTCTGGAACGAAGGCCGTGTCGTGCATTTGGAAGAATACAACAAATGCAAGGAAGGCTCGGACACCTGCCTGCACCCGGTTTTGCAGGTCTTCAACGGCGAAAATGCCAAATGCCGCGTCTATGGAAGCGGTGGCATGAATTTCGCATTTGACAATGCCGAACGTTGGCCCTGCTTTTTCTGCTACCTCGATGGCAATATGCAGGCAGACGGTGTCGCGACCCATACCCTGAGCGCATCCGCCAACGACCGCATCCTGCCCAACATCATTCAGGACATGATCCAAGACGACTGGCAACACCGTTGGTGCCAAATGCTCTGCGGATTGCCGGTCAAGATTCTCTACGAAAGCAAACGGGATCAATGGGATGCCAATCCCGAGGCGTTTACGAAGTTCCTGCACATGATCCGCGGGCTAGGCGGCGTCAAGGTTCCCGATGCGCACCGCCATTACATCGACCGCTGGGAAGATGTTTTGGACGCGACGGAGATCATTTCCAAGTACAACAACGCCTACGATCAGATGACGAATCCCGATTCGCAGGCGTTTCGTGAAGGAAAATTTCCAGAGCTGTTTACCGAAGTCGACGAAGAATTTTACAACATGGCCGGCGGCTCGATGCGCCGCAACATTTATTACTTCAAAATGGCCATGCTCGGCCGTCCGGCGACCAAGCAACCGCATTTGAGTTCGGGATACGACCTCAGCCAAGACTGGTCCAAACCGCCGGAATTGAATCCAAATCGCGCCGAATACCATCCTGAGGAGAAACTAGGCACCTACATTGTCGAAATTTTCCACCGTGACATGGTGCGCCTCACCCTCGGGGTCGGCAAAGTGAATCTCTACATGCGTTTGAAGGTGCTCTTCGAAAGCCTGCGCATGATGCGCCCGGCTTTGAGCGAAGGCATGAAAACGGGCGGGGTTTACCTGGAAGACTTGTTGAACGGTGCGCCGCAAGGCAGCAACAGCAACCTCAAAATCCAGGAAATCCTCTGCGACCAACTCCGCGCCAATTTCCCGAATACCCCCTTGAGCAAGGACAATAACCACATTGTCACGCTCGATACGATCGCAAAAGGCATCGACAAGGCGTCAAAAACCTCTGTTCCTGCAGCGACCGACGCCCGACAGAAGTACATCATGGCCCAAAACTACGCGCCATTGGTAAGCGTGGAAAACATGTTTTTGGCCATGGCGCTGCTCGATAGCACCATGACCCTCAACGGCCGATCGGTGAGCCTGCGCGACGACGATGCCATCGGTCAGGAACATCTTTTGGCGGCTTTGGCCATTCCCAAAATCGGACAAAATTCGTTGCGGGCATTGTGGAATGAATCCTTGATTTTGTCCATTGATTCGCCATTGGCACAGTTGGACGAAGCCCTGCAGATTTCCTGCGGCGTCGCTGGTTCGGGGCTCTCAATGACCACCTTGGTTGTCGGGAAAATGGATGGCGGTAAAGGCGGATTGTTGCCGATGCACGTGCTGCGTGATGCGCGCAAAGACCATGTTTTGATCGTCGGCGAATCGATTTCGGAGAAATTGAAGGAATTCCTCAAGGAAGCCAAAATCGAATTTGTCGATCGCTACGAAGGCAATGCAAGAACGCGCATTCAGACCTTTTTGAATCGCCTGCTGATTCAAGCACCGCCTGAAACCGAAAAACTGCTGGTAGCCAGCTTCTTCCACCGCAATTCGCTTCCCGGATTTGACCTCATTGGCAACATCGACCGTTTGGATACTTTCAAATTGGCCGAATTGCTATCCAACAAGGAAGCTCTCTGTGAGCGGCCGGTCTTTGCGACCCGACTCAGCGACCCACGCAAGATCCAAGCATATTTGGAGCAAAGCGCGTTGGAATTAGAAATGAAGAATTAGACATGATGGAGCGTTAGCAGTTTTGCATGCAGCCTCTGACTTTTCGCTTTTCACTTTTCACTTTTCACTTAGATGTCCAATCAAGGTAGAGCCCTTCTTACTTCCCTCAACGCCGGCGACTATTCGGCGGTGGATCAGTATGCTGATTTGAGCGATCTCGACATCAAGATCGTCAACAGCCACATTCATGAGCTGTTTGAGCGGGCGATCAAGGCCGAAAATTTCAAGCTGTTCCGCGCATTGCTCAAAATCCCCAAGGTATTGGTTTCCAGTGCTGAATATTGTGCATTGCGTCATTGTGCCACTTTGGGTCTTGTCGAGTATGTGAGCGAATTGGCAAGGATGAGCACGGTGAATGGGAATTTGCAGAGCAAAAATGGCGATACGGCCCTCCTAGCCGCAGTAAAAGGCAATTGGGGACAAAAAAAGGCCTTGGACCTTGTGCGCGCTATCATTTTGATTCCAAAACTTCGACTCAATATCCGTGACAATCAAGGACGTACCGCCTTGCATTTTGCGATGAGCAAGGAATGGTATGAGGTCGTGAATGTCTTGATGGATGCAGGTGGGAATCCCAAAGTGGAGGACGAGGACGAAGTCAGTGCAGTGACCTTGGCAGGGCAGCAATTCCTCAAAATTCCAGGAGACTTGTTCAACCGCGTCCTTAATTTCCAAGGCGAAGCGCAGGAAGATCAGCCCGAGGAGGCCTCCCCTACCCTTCGTTCGGCGTTTGACGACGACAGTCCGAAGCAAGATCCGTTTCAGCAAGCTGCTGTGCAACAGCCGTCCATGCGCACACCCGGAATGCAGGTAAAGTCGCCGATCCCGCAAGATGACGATGATGATCCCAATCCGCCGATTATCAAGCAGGTGCAGACTATTGTTCAGGATTTTGCTGCCGCCGAACCGCCGATGCAAGTGCAGCACAACGGGCCTGTTGCCAAGGCAGTTGAAGATACCGTCGATTTGTTTGGCGTAATGGAAGGCCAAGCGATCGACGATACCCTGGAAAAGGATTTCTTGTTTTCGCCCAGCAAAAACCAATCTTGGCGCATCCACCGGAAAGCGGTTTTGGAGAGCATTGAAGACATCGCATCGCAGCTCAATATGACGGGCGAAGCCCTCACGCCTGCTGATTGCGTCCGCAAGGATCCGGCAACGGGCTTGAACCTTTGGCAAAGCGCAGCGGTTCACGGCCAATTTCTCACGCTCCTCAAAACGATGTCCCGCAACAAAAGATGGCCTGAAGCTGCAGAATTGATGACACGCACCGAGGACGGCCGCAGCCTGACGGATTTTCTGGATGAGAATGCGCAGCTTTCGGCGGTCTTGAACGATGCGATTTGGACGGCGAAGCCCAAGCTGCTCGCAGCCTTGATCGCCGGATTGCCGGAACGCCGCATCCGCAGCTTGGGTCCCTTGGTGGCCAAGACCAACCTGCTGATCTTGAATGGGGTGAGGTGAATCGAGACGGTGGCGTTTGTTCGAGGCGGTGGCGAAGCATTGAGGCGGTGGCGTCCCGCCACAACGCCCATCCTGCAGCCAGCCTCCGGCTGAAGAATTCATAAAATTTGCTGGCATCGCGCTCATATTGGTACCGCCAACCGCTCGTCCTCGAACTGTTTCCTCGAACTTATCAGCCGGAGGCTCCCGCGTACGCGGGACGCGGTGGCAGCAGCATAACCCTGGAGGCCGGAGGCCTCGGGTTCTGGGGAGGCCACGGGCTCCAGAGACCAGAATAACCCTTTCACCCCGCAAAATTCACCATCCATTCCCAATATCGACGCAAATCGGCCACCGAGCCACTAATTTCGCGGCATGAAAGCCAAACCAACACTCCGAAGCATCAAAGATGTCCATAGTCGCCTCAAATGGGACGGGGGAATTCCCACGGAATCCATTTTCATAGGCTACATTGACCGCATGCGCGGTCTCGTCGAGATGCCATTTTCCGATTTTACCCCCGGCGGACGCGTTCCCTGGGACCGCATCCAATATTTCCGACTCGCCGAGCTGCGCATCTGGGACCGCGAAACCCGCATCGACATGATCTTCGGGTCCGGTGATACACCTCCAAACTTGATCATCGAATTCAAAGCCGAGGAAGGCATCGTCGGCTCCGGTTGGCAACGTATTCCAGCCTTGCAGTTTGATGCCTTGGCCGGAAATTGGGAGGCATCCAACGCCCAACCACTTGCCGCATCCACTTGGAATACCCTCACCGTCAACCTCCTGTCCAACCACTTTCTCTTCGAAAAAGTCCCCGGCACCCAGCGCTATCAACAACTGCTGGACCTCCTCTCCACGATGGAGGCCGACGTGATCACGCTGCAAGAATCGGATCGGGAATTCCTCGAATTGTTGGGGAAACAGCCTTGGGTACAGCGGAATTATTGCGTGATCGACAACCGCCACATCGCGCAGGAACGTAGCCATTTCGAAATTGTCTTGACGAAGGTCGTTCCGCAAATAGCCTTGGCGCCTATCATCGACGAAGAATGCAGGAGCATCCTGCTGGCTTTCGAGCACAAGGGAAGCCGCTTTTGGGTGCTGAATGTGCATCTTTTCAGCGATTCGGGTGCCAATGCCCCCGCCAAACGCGAGGCCTATTTGTCCAGCTTGTTGGCGCAATTGCCGCCGGATGACGCGGTGTTGCTGCAGGGCGACTTCAACTTCGGGGACGAATACCAAAGTCCGACCTTGGCCGAATTCACCGATTTTTGGCTGCAATTGCATCCCGGCGACCCGGGCATCACCTACGATGGTTCCCACAATCCGATGAGCAAAAAGGTGATTCCCAATGCCCGCGACCGTCGCCTCGATCGTATGTTGGTGCGCACCGAAACGGGATTTCCTTTGGCCGAAATGATCGAAATCGTTCACCTCAAGGATCCTTCGACAGGCGAATACCTGTCCGATCATTACGGCGTGCAGGCCAAACTCAGTTTCGGTGGCAGTTTTGGTTCGCTGCGAAGGGCGCCCAAAACGCATCATTCTGCATTGACCTTGCTCCCACCGGCCAATGTCTGGCATGAAATTCAGGCGCTCCGGCGACAATATGACAGCACGTTCAGCCGATGGATGCCCCATATCAACCTGCTGTATGGCTTCATTCCGCAGCCCTATTTCGCCGAAGCCGCCGTTGTTCTGCAAAATGCTTTGTCGGGATTTGCGTCCTTCGAATTGACGTTGGAGGGATTTGACAGCTTCGAACATGCAGACAGCACCACGATTTATCTGCGGCCAGATGCCGATTCGATCCGAAAACTGCGCGAAATCCAGCAAATTTCTCGTGACTTGTTCCCGAATTGCGACGAACAGAATCGCCATGGCGACTGGAATCCGCATTTGACCGTGGCAAAGATTCCCCATAGCCGCAAACGGGAGGCAAAACAGCTGCTCACCGAATGGAACTCCCTCTGGACCCCGGTTTCTTTTGAAGTGAATGTACTTTCGTTGATTGCAAGAGCCGGAAATCGGGCATTCGAGGTCCACGAAACGGTGTTTCTTGGCAAAATGCCTTCCGATTCGGAGAAATCCAGGGTCCTTCCCAGCATTTTCGACCAATTCGGCAAGCAGAAGGTCGCTTTGGAAACAACTTTGGGCGGAATGGGCCTTTTGCCGTCAAAATGGCTGAGCAAACGACGGAAAAGCATCATTCAAAGGCTCGAAAAGGCCGCCTCCAAACTCGGAAAACCCAACATTCTGCTTCCGGTTGGTTCATTGGCTTTGGGGACCTTGTTGCCTGACAGCGACTTGGATTTCCTCTGCATGAGCCACATGCCGCAGGCGGATTTCTTCACTGATTTCCAACGGAATGCAGAAGGCTTGACCTTGGCGCGTGTCGCTGCAAATGCACTTGTACCCACATTGCGGCTGGAATTCGAGGATATGGAGGCTGACATCATGTACCTCGAATTGACTTCCAAGCAGCCGTTGAAGCATCCTGAGCATTGGAGCGACCTCGAAATCGCCTCGCTTTCAACGACGCAACTGCGGATTTTCAACGCATTTCAGGATTTTCAGATTGTTGAAGGCATCGTCTCTGCTTGGCAGGACAAATTCCATATTGCTGCGATTGCGCTGAAAACTTGGGCGGATTTGAACGACATCCACGGCAATGCCTTCGGCTATCCCGGTGGATTTGCCTGGACTTTGATGTTGGCCCAGGCTGAAATCCATGCGAGTGCTGAATCATGGCTTTCGACCTTCTTCGAATGGTTTTTGCGGCAGGATTGGTCAGCGAATTCTCTGAATGGCGAACCCATGTTCCTCACGTCGGGCGCGCCCGGCGGGCTCAACATTACGCGCAATGTCAGCACAGGCACGCTTGCGACCCTACGCGTACACGCGGAGGAGGCCTTGCTGAAAATCTGGGAGATTTGGGACGGCCAATTGACGTGGAATGACTTCTTCGCCTTGCCCGCTCCTTTGTTCGCAGCGACCATTCAACTCGAATGGCAGGCAAGAACTTCTGAGGAACTGGAACACGTCAGTGGGTGGATGCAAAGTCAGATCATTGGACTGCTGAGAAATCTGGAGGCTTTGCCATTCCTGACACCCAGACCTTCTTCAGGCTTTGTAAGGTCAGCTGCCTTGCAGCGACAATACCGAATTGGGTTGCCTCAATTGCCGCAAGAGGCTGAAATCGAGCAGATAGATGCCCTGTTGGAACAATTCGAAAAGGCCTTTCATGAAATGTCCAACCGTCCCGCATCCGCCAAGTTGAAAAGCAAAATCACATTTGAGAATCTTGTATCCGAAGGAAACCACGATATTGAATCCCATGACTGAGGAGAATTTGGAAGAATTGGCATTGCTGCAAGCAGCTTTGGCCCAAAAAGTAATCATCCCGGATGCGGCAAATGATCTGCAACTGGAAACGGGCGATGCGATCTTTTCGCTCGATGTGCAATACGTGGGAGACACAGGATTCGTGGCCATTGACCATGCCGCATGGCGTGGAAATGCTGTAGAGATTTACGCTGTAAATGAACCGGTTACAGAACCCTACATCCCTGGGTATTTTGCATTCCGCGAAGGCCCCGTGCTCAAGTCCGCCATCCAAAAGGCCATCGACTACGCCGGATTTGCGCCCAAACTGATCATCGTGGATGGGCATGGCATCGCACATCCGCGCAAGTTTGGCGTGGCCTGTTGGCTGGGCATCGAATTGGGAATTCCGACTTTGGGATGCGCCAAGGAAACGCTCGTGCAATACACCGGCGAACTCGATGAACCGGTCGGCAGCACCATTCCGGTGATTGTAGACAGCGAAACCGTCGGCTATGCAGTTCGCACAGCGCTGGGCGTCAAGCCCGTATTCGTGAGTCCCGGGCATCTTTTGAGTTTGAGTGCGAGTTTGCAGTTCGTGCTGGGGCTGGGAGGCGGATTTCGCGTCATTGAGCCGTTGCGAAGGGCGGATCAGGCATGCCGCGCCTACGCGAAGGGTGAGCATGGGATCAGGATGACCTATTTGGATTGAGCTCACTGATAATAGAAAATGGTCGGTTCTGATACAGAGCCGACCATTTTCATTGTTCCATCTAACCAATCAATTCACGACGAGACGCTGTGTTTTCACGACATCACCCATCGTAACCTGAACGAAGTAAAGGCCTTTTGCAAAACCTTGTGTATTGATTTCCATTTGCTGACCTCCGTTGAGGATTCCGTAGTTGCGCGTCGACAGCACACGTCCTTGCAGGTCTGAAATCACCACTGACACTTCTGCCTCCGTGGTCATATTCAGGCTCAACCAAGCATTGGCTTCCGTTGGATTGGGGTACAACGAAACGAGTTGGTCAGGACCGCTGGGCTGCTGCACACCGACAATCGCAGTTCCGGGCACAAATCCGTTGGTCACAGCTTCGGTAATGGTCGTTTTGGAACCGTTGTCGATTTCGCCGCCATCGTCGATCAACATGCCGATGATCGAAATTTCATTCTCATCCCAATCAGCAGGAAGCACAAAGGAGAAATTGAAGGTATGAATCGCTCCTGAGTTGACCGTACCGGTGAACTCTGGTGCGCCATAAAAATTGGGGCTCAATGCACGTGCAACGTGGTTGTAGTTCATCTGCGCCGCTGGCACGGAGGCAGCAAGCGATTCAAAACCACCCATTGGGCCTGCCTGATTGTTGGCATAGGCATTGGCTTGGCTATATCCGCTCGTGGTTCCGGACACGCTGTCTTCGGTCAAAACACAAGCAACACGCCAGAATTCGTTGGCAGTTCCTGTGAAGGTGTAGGTGACCGACACATTCAGTGTCCGTGAATTGGCATCCCACGTGGCACCGTTGACCAGACTGGCCGTCGGGGCAGCCTGAACCTTGGTCAAAAAGTCTTGCTCGATGTCCAAAGGATCGATTTCGGTACCCCGTTCTACCAAAACGCCGGGATATCCACTCAAGAATCCACTAAAGGGGGTATCGTATTCGGCCAACTTCATCGGCTCATTGTTTCCGTTGTGTACCGCAATACCTGCCCAAAATCCAGCGTAGGAATCGTGCATGTAGTCCATGAATACCGCACCGCGTGGGCACCATTGACACCATGTGCCTGTCCCTTCTTCACCCACCACGATTTTGTTGGCCGCAGGAACCGCCGAAATCGTGACCGGACGCGTGCCGGTGTCATCCAACGGCTCAGCATCCTGACCTGCACCATTGACATTGGAAATGGTGACGGTCAAGTTGTTGGTGCCAGCAATCAAAGTTGCCGGTGTGGTGAAATTCACGATGCTTGTCGCCAACGAAGGAATATTCAGACCCGACACGTTTGCTGTTCCCGGGATGCCATTGTACAAATAGCCAATTTGAAAACTGGTAATGGGATCCACACCCAAGTTGCGAATCGTTGCGGAAATGTTCCTCGATTGACCGACCAAACCAACGATGGGACCTGGCGCCCGCGTCGCAGGATTCAACGAGCCGACCGCAAATACGCCGGCGTTCACCGAAGGCAAAGTGTAAGGGGTGTGGGTGTACGAGACGTCATCGACCCAGAAGGTAGATTGTCCATTTCCGCCATTGGTGGTGGAATTGACGGGATAGATGTCCAACGATGCAACTTGATTGACCGAGTTGGAAAATGTACCTTGGGAAACGTTGTCAATCGACAACTCCCAGACGTTGGTGTTGAGATTGATATCGAATGCAACATTGAACCAAACCCCTGTGGGGTAGGTCGTTGTCAAATACGTTCCGTTGGTATTGGAAAGGATCAAGGTTCCGGTTTGGATAAAATGCGCCTCCAATGCCCAAAGGTCACCGATCGTCGAATTCGCTTGAAAATTGAAATAGGCCCCTTTTCCAGTGGAGATCATCATGTCCATTTCGTAATGAAATTGACCTGTATTGTATTGACCGCCAAAGGGCAAGACCAAATCTTGCGGGCCGCCCGTGGAAGCCGTTGCATTGAAATAAATCGATTGCGTACCGCTTGAGGCCTGCGTATTCACCACTTGGGCATCTTCCGGACCGCCGGAAGTGCCACTCCAGGTGGTCCAATTTGGAGACGCTTGTGCGACATACGCGCCAAGGGTGTAGCTTTCGAAATCATCCGAAAATGTTGACTGGGCTTGAAGGCCCATTCCAAGCAAGGCAAGGCAAAACAGGGAGTAGATTTTCTTCATCATTAAATCGAATTGTTCTAAAAATTGACCATGAAATGAAAAGCAAGTTAGTCAATTGTCAGGAGTTAACATAGCCCTTCCATCGCGAATCTGACTCAAGTCGAACAAATCGGGCAGAAAGTCATCGTGCTGATTTCAAACGACATTCCGTGAGTTTGACGTCTTTACACGTTGTTTCAACGCGGCGTTTTCAGTTATTTGCATCCATCTAAATTCCGGCAAAAATGAGACTTCATCGACTTTTATTCCTCGGTTTGTTGACCATGGCTGGCTACTGTTTGCATGGGCAATCCATTCAGCGGCCGTCTGAGGCTTACCTTGACAACGCACCTGCCTGGGTTCAAGCTATGTATGCCCCAACACCCAACGTTTGGGAGGTCGATCGGCTCTACCGAGATTATTACCGTCAGCATCCTTTTGTCAAGAATTTTGATACCCAAAATTACAAACGCTGGCGCCGCAGCATTCTGGATCAAATCGATGAAAACGGCTTTTTGAAAGTTTATTCTGCCAATGAAACCGAACAAATGCAGGCGGCCTACCTTGAAAAACGGTCCTCCCTTGGCAGCAAAGTCGCAGGCGGCGGATGGTCGGTCGTGGGTCCACTCGAGGTCAAAAACAACAATGGAACCGCATTCGCAGAGCAAACCAATACCTATTCCATCGCAAAGTCGGCCTCGAATCCACTGGTAATGTATTGTGGAACAGAGCCCGGCGAAGTTTACAAAAGCACCGACGGCGGCAACAATTGGTTTCCTACGAGCCAAACGTCGCAAATTACAAGTGGGGTGCTTTCCTTGGAAATCGACCCTTTTGATCCGGACAAAGTGTTCGCAGGCACATATAACAAGCTGTTTGTGAGCTACAACGGCGGCGCCACATGGTTTCAAGTGTCGGGGATGGGCAATGTGGAAGTGAATGAAATTCGCATCCATCCGCTGAACCGGAACCTTGTTTTTGCCTGTACCCAACAAGGACTGTACCGCAGCACGGATGCAGGGACAAGCTTCACGCAATTGTATCCACAGAAGACCTATGACATGAAATGGCATCCGACCAATCTCGCGAAGGCCTACATGATCAAAAACAACCCTGCGCTGATCCAACAAGAGTTTTTCACGAGCAACGATACCGGGGCAACCTGGCAATTACAGAGCAATGGCTGGTACAGCAGCAGCGACCCGGCGCGTATTGATTATGGTGCACGGCTTGCCGTTACTCCCGCAGCACCCGATCGTGTGTATGCCTATTTGATCGGCGATTCCAAGCCCAATGATGTCGGATTCATCGGTTTGTACCGCAGCGACGACGCCGGATTGACTTGGACCTTGCCCAATGGACCGGTAGGTGGCCCCTACACCCCTACCCATAAAAACCTTGCCCGCGGCACGGATACTTGGCAATACCATCAAGGTTTCTACAATTGTGCGTTGATGGCATCGACAACAAATGCAGACTCGATTTTGGTAGGCGGCCTGAACCTCTATCGCTCCGACGACGGCGGTTTTACCTTCAGTTCGGTTTCTGGCTACGTCGGCGGACCGCTTGACATGCACGTTGACAATCAGGACTTTCGCGCATTTGGAAATGACTATTGGATCACGACCGATGGCGGCATTTACCATGGATCAGACTTTTTTGCTACGCAGCCAACGGTGCAGATGAAAGGCGTTCACGGAGCAGAGTATTGGGGATTTGGGCAAGGTTGGAATGAGGATGTCGTTGTCGGTGGCATGTACCACAATGGCAACAATGCTCATCATGAAAACTATCCAAACGGTGATTTTTTGGCTTTAGGCGGTGGCGAGGCTGCGACCGGCTACGTCAATCCCGGCATCAACCGCAAGACCTACTTCAGCGACATTGGCGGAAGGTTGATTCCGCTGTCGATCACGGGCACGATTACAGGTGTACCCTTTGGCCTTTCGCCCAATGAAACCTATTTCTCTGCGGAATCCAGCGAATTGGAATTTCATCCGAATTGCTACAATATCGCTTATTTGGGCCGCGACCATAAACTCTGGAAGACCGTGGATGGCGGCGGCGCATTTACATTGGTGGATTCGTTTGGGACGGATCCGAATTCGCAGGTAAAGTACATCGAAATCTCCCGTAGCAATCCGGAGGTGATGTACCTTTCGCAGCAACCCGCATCCGGCAGCCAAGGCAAAATCTGGAAAACAACCGATGGCGGATTGACTTGGGCCCAAATCGGAACACCATCGGGCACCAACCGCCGCAAAATCCTGCTCGCTTTGGACCCCGAAGACGAAAACAAGCTATTCGCAGCATTCCCGGATGGCGGAAACGGCCTGAAGATCTATTTTACCACCAACAGTGGCACCAGCTGGACAAACCTGACAACCTCGGCGTTGGACGGAGAATCCGTCCACAGCATTGTGCTCACCGGCGGCACAGCCAATGGCATCTACTTCTGCACCAACAAAACCGTTTATTACCGCGACGACAATACAGGCAACTGGCTGCCTTTCAACCTCGATTTGCCGCTCTACATTTCCACGAACATCGCCCGCCCCTTCTACCGTGACGGCAAAATCAGAATCGCTTCCTACGGCAAAGGCATTTGGGAAAGCGAATTCCATACCCAACCCACGCGTCCGATTTGCACGCCTATGGCCAATGCCTTGACGGCGATTTGCAGTGCCGACACCTTCTTTTTTGAAGACTATTCGATGCTGAATCATACGAATGCGACCTGGGCATGGACCTTTCAAGGCGGAACGCCGGCAACGTCGTCCCAACGCAATCCCGCCGTCACTTTTAATGGGATAGGTGCGCATCTTGTCACACTTGTTGTCACCGATGGCAACGGACAAAGCGATACTGACACCATGACGGTGACGCTCACGGGCGTGACTGCGACGAGCATTTCTACGGATTTTGAGAGCAATTTTCCGCCGGCAGGATATACGACAAGTGCAAGCGGCAACCTGACTTGGGCCCAAGCATCGGGCACGGGTGGATATGGGAATTCGCCAACCAGCTCTAAATGTGACAATTACAATGTAGATGGTGGCGGCACTTATGCCGACATGCGCGCCTACGTGAACCTGAGCAGCATCCAAAATGCGCAAGTCGTGTTTGATGTTGCCTATGCAGAATACGGCGGGCAATACACCGACACCTTGGAAGTGCTGGTTTCGAGCGATTGCGGCGTGACGCTCAACCAATTGTACCGTAAAGGTGGACAGACACTTGCAACCGCGCCCAACCTTACTTCTGGCGAATTTGTCCCGAATTCGACACAATGGCGCACGGATACCGTCGATTTGAGCGCCTACCAAGGATTTGGCGAGGTTGTCGTCGTATTCAGGAGCATTGGCCACTTTGGTCAGACGATGTATATCGACAACATCAACGTCGCCGGATTGGTCGGCGTCCATGCGCCCTTATCTGCAGATTACGCACAATTGGCGCCGAATCCTGTGCTTGCCGGGGAATCGGTGGTTTTGCGTAGCAACCGCACAGAGACGTTCCAAGTGCGGATTTATGACTTACAGGGGAAAGTGCTCGCTCAGGAATGGATGCAGCAGAATGGGCGTCTTGATCTGGGCAAACTGGGTTTGGCGGCTGGAAACTACTATTATATGATCAGTGGTTCGACGTTGATGGAGCGCGGGAAGTTGACGGTGCTGAAGGGGCGCTGATTCAGTGTGAGTGCGAAATTTTAGCGAAGGGGGCGCTCACAACGTGTGGTGTGAGCGCCCCCTTCGCTAAAAGCCGCGCTATTCACCGAATGTGGATGAAAGTCATTGGCATTCTGCAATACTGCGCCTAGCTTCGTCCAAAATTTGAATAAGTTATGAGCAACTACAAGACAATTGATGGCATCCGCTACGAAAAGGAGTTGTTGGATACCGCAGAAGCCCTGACAGCCGGAGCCGGCGACGGCCGCATCTCCTTTGAAGATGCGAAGGCTTTGTTGGAAAGCGCCATGGACGGTGGCCGCATTACCCGCACCGAGCGCCGCACCCTGCATTACATCTTCGAAAATCACAAAGTGACCGAAAAGGCACAGACATGGATGGCCGAACAGCTGTTTCACGTCGTCGAAAATGTTCATTATGACGGCGTATTGATCGATGCAGCCAAGTTGGCCGTCGAAGGCCGTGGCGACGGTCGCGTTTCGATGGACGATGCTGAACTGATCTGGAGAATGGTCGAATCAGACGGAAAAGTCACCAACATCGAGCGCCGCACATTGGGCTACATCTTGGAGAATTTCAAATGCACCGAACCCGCAGCAGCTTTCCTGCAAGGTAAACTCGGATGATTTGAAACTCAGGTTTGCGTTCAAGGAAACAGTTCGGGGGATTCTTCTTCGAACTGTTTCTTTGCAATCATACGCCAACGACAGGGATCATCCTTCCCAGAAGTCGACCTCAAGGTTGTCAAACTCTCCGCCACCGCCGTCGGGTGACCAGAAATAGACTTTCACCTGATCATCAGGCCCTTTGATTTCGGGAATGATCACTTGGAAACTGTCTTCAAACCAGACTCCGGCACCATGGCTTTGCTGCAATTCGAAGCCAATCCAATTGTAGGTTTCTCCAGCATGCTCCATGACAAAAACCGCAACGACTTTCTTGCCTTCATCCAACAGCTTGCCACGTACTTTTACTTCGGCAGCTGAGAATCGGCCTTGGTGAATATCAGCAGCTTTCCAAGCCAAAGACGCACTGAACTCATGACCAGGGCCGACAAAGGTTCCCTTATTTGTGGGATGCGCCGAATCCGGCAAAGCCTTGTAGCGATCTGCCTCGCTTGCAGTTTTCACGACTTCAAAATCCTCTACGAAATGCCCTCCCGGTGTCGGTTTGCAAGGCGGATTCTGGAACTGATACACCTTGATGCCAGGAAATGCCCCCCTTCGACCGATGCAATACCTACCTTTCAAATGATTGAAAACCAAACCCTTCGGATCCACCAACTCGTCATGTGAAAGGACCAGAATGATATTGGAAACCAAACTGTCGTCAATCACGGGTAGCAATGCCGTGTCTTGCCCAAAGTGGATGTTGTCGTTGTTAAAGAGGGCGGTGGTTTGGTTGTGTTCCTTGAAGTATTCGCGGTTGTAATAATAGCTGAAGGTGACATAGTGGTAATGGGCCATCACCATCATAGCGGTTTTGTCGTTTTCCATGTCCTTGACCAAAGCCACGGCATCCCGCCAATTCTCCAACTTCTGCGGATTCAGGTTGAGCAAGGCAATCGCTGCTCCCAATTGCGTACCCACAAGGGCATATTGAAAGATTCTGGGCAGCGGGAGAAATGAAATCAAGGCCCCCAAAAGCAAAAATCCTCCGGGGAGTGCATACATGACGTAACGAAGGTCAAAAACGGGCATGACCATTCTGGCAATGGTGTATTGCAGTGTCAAGGATAGGAAAAACCATCCGGCGGCCACGGCAATGCCAAATCCGCCTTTTTCAGGTCTTTTTGACCTTGTGAAGACATAAATCGCCGCAACGGCTCCCACGACGATCACAGCCAAGGCCATCCATTTCAAGAATTTGGATCCGGCAAAATTGATCAGGACATAATCCAGCACACCCGGATCGGGCGCTTTGAGCCAACTAGTGACCTTGGAATCAGACAATAAACTGCGGTTATAGGCCGCCCAAGGCAGCCACAAGGCCAAAACAAGCACCTGACTTGCCGCATAGCGCAGAAATTGGGCGATTTTACCTTTCAACAACCAAAGACTCAATACCGCTTGCGCTGCAAGCCCCATCGAAGTCAGGTAATGCGTGTACAGCAGCAGCGTATTGACCAACACAAGCCCCAAAAAGGTCTTCCATTGGGGGCGGTCGGCGCGGTACACGTCCAGAAACAGCGAATAGGAAATGACCATCAGCATGCTCGCCAAGGCGTAGGCGCGCGCCTCATGCGCGAAGACCATCGCAACGCCGCTCACGGTAAACAGCAGCGCCGCGTACAAACCGGCACGGACATTAAAGTGCCGGAAACCCACCAAAAACAGCAATGCCGCTGTCGCCGAACTGAAAAGCATCGATGGAAAACGGGCACTGAATTCGGAGATGCCGAAGATCTTGCACCAAAGCCCGAGGGTGAGGTAGTACAAGGGCGGCGTCGGGTCATTCGCAGAAAAGTTGATCGTCTCGGGAACCGAACCCTGTGTATCGTAGATCGCCACGGCTTCATCGAGAAACAGGCTTGTTCCACCGAGAAAGGGGGCCTTGAGGGCGACATTCAGCAGAAAAATTGCCAATGCGATCCAACGGACATGCCGTGAAATCCAAGTCCAAAATGACTGATCGGCCCCGAGCAAACCTGAAGATTGCCTTGCTCCTGCATTTGCTTCAATGGCAGTCATTCTTCCTTAGAAATAGTTGATTTGTTCCATCTGCCGTGACTTCTGATACTCGATTTTCACCGCTTTGTACTTGGGGTATTTGATGGTGAATCCAAATTCGGCAGTTTTGGTTTCAGCAGGTTGCAGGCTCATTTCCCAAGTCAAAACCCCGATTTTTTCCTCGAGTATACCTCCGCCCATTTCATCCACGGTCACAAAAACTTCCTTGTCACTCGAAATGGGCACTTGGTCCTGAATTTGGATGTAAATCGGCGTTGCATGGTGGTTGGCAACGGAGATATTGTAGGCCACACTCGACTTTTTGGTGCCGCCCAGCAATTGACTGTTGGTTTTGCCTTTGACCTTTACCCGCGTCACAACCACATCTTTGTCCCGGCCGAAGCTCACGCTCAGGGTATCGCCCAAGTTACGGATGTCGAGTTTGCTTTGGCCAATGTACTTGTTGCCTTGATAAATGTTCACCGGGCCGCCGACCAGGTTCAACTCCTCCCAACCCACGATTTGGGCGAGCAAAAAGGCATCCTTGTCCAATTTGGGAACCGCATAGTACTTGTAGGTGACGTCGAGGCTATCGGTGCGGATGTCGATCGAATAGGGCTTTTTGTCCGAAGGGATGGTATAAGGATCGGCGATCGGGAATTCGACGTTGAATTCAGGGACATCCAGGATGGTGCGGTTGGCGACGGGCGCGTTGACTCTTTCAGCTTGGTAACGGCGGTAGAGATCGGTTTCATAATCGACCTTGGCGTTCCAATCGTCGCCCAGAATGCGTTTAAATTCGTTGGCGCGGCCTTGCTCGTCCATATTGAGTTGATTCCAATCGTTGATGCTGCGCGTTTGAATGCTGTTTTTGAAGTAGGCTTCCTGGTTGTTTACGGAGAGGTTGCTGATGGCTGAAATCTGATCCGAGGAATAATCGCTTAAGTTCCAAACCGACAATTGGGGCTGCGTAGCAGTCTGCAGCGGATCTGCCGTGGACAGGCTCAACTTCACATTGTTCCAATCGATTCCTGTATTGTTGAAAGCCAAGGCCTTGTACTTGAGGGTAATCGGCTGATTGAAATCGCCGGATTCCAAGTCGTAAATGGCGGCCCAACCTGCATCACGGACGACATAGCGCAGTTCAAGGCCGGTCTTGACCGTGCCCTTTGATTCCAAAACCAAGTGGATTTCCCCCGTGGGTTGCAGCCCTGCATTAAGTTCGGTGAGTTGCAACTTCAGGTCAAACAACTTGCGATGGTGGTCGGTAAGGCTGTTGGTCAACCGGGAAATGCCTTTGTTGATTTCCTCCATTCGGCTGCGGAAAAAGTCGGCAGTATTTTTGAGCTCCATGACAGTCAATGTTTTGTCATCACCTTTGAAGGCACGATTTTGACGCAGCATTTCCCGTTCTTCTTCGAATGCCCCTTTTTCATCGTTCAGGGCATCAATCTTGGTCTTGACCAATTCGAGCGAATCCCGGATGGACAGAATCCGCTGATCCTCTTTGCTTTTGCGCAAAAAATTGGTCTTGCAGGTAACGGATACGATTTTAACCGTCTCATCGGAGCAAGCGACTTGAATCGTCTGCGGATAGATTTTGGAGGAAAGATCAGGCAGAAGGAAATGATTGCGACCGGGTTGCAGCACCAATGAAGTGCGACTGATCACTTCGGCACCGTCGAGATGCAACTTGACCTCGCCAATCGGTGCAAGCACCTCCGTTTGGTTGGGCTGACCAAAACAGGTGACTGTCAGCATCACAAGTTGTGACAATACCAGCGTTTTTAAGAGCCTTTTCATATATTTTACCGTTCGGGTGGGATACAAAAGTACAAGGATTCACCGACTTTACTCAACAAAGCCCAACGCTTCAGGTGTATTCAGAGATGTTTGATATTTTTGATTGAATGTCTCCTGCGTTTCCCCGATCTTTACAGCGTTTTGTTTTATTACCGAAATAGTTAATGTTATGAAAAAGAATTTTTCACTCGTTTTGACCCTTGCCCTGTTGATGGCGGTATCCTTTGGCTGTAAAGTCGGTGCCGACGATCCAGGACTTACGTTCGCAAGCCGTGATGGCCGTCTGATGGGCGACTGGAAACTCACCGCTGTGGTGGACTCCACCATCGACATCAATGGACTTGGCACTTTTATCACCTTCGTGAGCTACAATGGAACCATCCTGACCAGGGATACCCCATTTGGCACAAGCACCGACAGCTATGCACTTCAAGTCAGCATTGCCAAAGGTGGTGTTTTGACCTCGATTGAGACTGAAAATGGTGATGTCACCACCGACGTCAACTACTGGGAATGGTTGGGTACCGACAAAAACAAGTCCCAGGTCCTGATGAACGATCAGTCGATGGCAAGCGGCGTTTGGGATGTACAGCGTCTGACCAGCAAGGAATTGATCCTTTCCCGTCACATGATGGAAACCAATGTCAGCGGTGGATCTACTGAATCCCGCGAAGAAACCATGCGATTGACTTTCGAGGCGATCTAAGGATTCACAACAAAATCGCCCTTCGGGCAAACAAAAAACCCGGCCAATGGCCGGGTTTTTTGTTGCATTATCTTCTGCGCTTACATAAACGCTGCCATTTGATGGCGAACGTTGGAGTTGCGCAGCTTGCGGATCGCACGGTCGCGGATCTGACGGATGCGCTCACGTGTGAGCTCAAACCGGTCTGCGATGTCGTCCAATTTCATCGGCATGTCGGTTCCGATGCCGTAAGACAGCATCAAAACTTCGCGTTCACGTGGGCGCAGCCCTTGGAGGCAGTCGTCCAGCGCCGCCAACATCGAGTTGCGGATCACTTCTTCGTCTGCCAGAGGAGCCTCGTCTTGCAAAACTTCCTTGAGTGTGCCTTCTTCACCGTCGACCATTGGCGCGTCCAAAGACACGTGCTTGGAGTTCAGGTGGGCCACTTTCTCAATCGAAGCGGCAGAAACACCCATCGACTGTGCCAACTCGTCGGTCGTCGGCTCGCGGCCAAAGTCCTGTGTGAGCTTGATGCCAGCCTCTTGGATCTTGCGGAGCTCAGCCATCTTGTTTTGCGGAAGTCGCACCATCCTTGCCTGTGTAGAAATGGCGTGGATGATCGACTGACGGATCCACCAAACGGCATACGAGATAAACTTGAAGCCACGTGACGGGTCAAAGCGGCTCGCGGCCTTGATCAAGCCAACGTTGCCCTCATTGATCAAGTCTTGTAGTGTAAGGCCATATCCTTGATATTGTTTAGCGACGGAAATCACGAAACGGAGGTTTGCCTTTACAAGTTTGTCGAGCGCTGCCGAATCGCCTTGGGCGATGCGGTGGGCGAGGTCCACTTCTTCGTCGGCTGTGATGCCGGAATAAGTGCGCACCTCGTTCATGTAGGAGTTCAGAGACCGAGATTCGCGGTCTGTGATACGCTGTGTGATTTTTAGCTGCTTCATCTTCTTTTCTCTTCCCTTCTGATAAGTTAATTCAGGAAATCTGTCACCTTTGGTTAGCGTAGGCGCTTGCTATAAGGAACGCACCTTTGCTGAAAATGTTTAATTGGTAAATACATTTTGTTGACGCTGAAACCTTTCAGTGTCAAATTTGCGATCCTATGCGGAACATTTCGTTCCGGGTTTCAGGCGCAAAGCAAGTGGAGTCGTTGAGTTTTTCT
Source organism: Bacteroidota bacterium (assembly GCA_016718825.1). Lineage (NCBI taxonomy): Bacteria > Pseudomonadati > Bacteroidota > Bacteroidota bacterium. Next base: position 68,682 of record JADKCL010000024.1, read on the forward strand.
TCATTTTCGTGCTCTTTCAACCGAGTTTCGCACTGTGATACGGCATTGAACCAAGTTCGTTGAGTTTGTAAGGGGTCAGGTTGTGTGATTTTATTCACATTTGGCCATGACTTAAGGCATTTTAACAATTCGTATAACGGCTTTGGATCTATTCGCAGGACAGTTCATTCACCTTGACGATGCAAAACTAAGCGCCAAACAGGCTTAAATCAAGACCTTGCAAGCATTCTTGACCTCAGCAGCCGGAAATGAAGCGCGAATCGGAATGGTTCTGAGGGCGAAGTGCAATTATTTAGGGATGAAAGGCTTTGGCTGACGTTTTCAACGTGAATCCTTTGCAAGATTTGGTGATGGATGATAAACCCGTTCGGCATTTTGGAGGATCATTGCCTTGTCGAAGGACATTTTCTTCCATCCATGCTGCGTAAAGAGCTCCATTTGGTCTGCAATGCGCTTTGGTGGTTTGGGCTCCGAATGCGTTGATGGTCTTGATTTCGGGTCCATCGGGGCCAAATTCCGTGATCTGAATAAAGCAATCGCCTCCTGAAACTGCATATTGGCCTTTGTGGTGTTTTGCTTGCTTGGAATCTGCCGCGCGCAGCACTTCGCGCAGGCCATCGACAGGATAGCTGTGTTCGCCACGAATCAAGCGTTGAACGTTTCCCAACGGGACATCGAGCGTTCCATGGTGGCGCAGCAAGTATTTTCTTGCCTTTTTGATCGCCCAAACGGCATCCGCTTCAGTGATCGCCGCCTCCCGAATCATGAGCAAGGCAAAGGCAATCAATTATGCAGGAATCTGGACAATCTGGCCAGCTGCGTCCTCATTTTGCACTTCGCCCTTCAGATTCCATCTTTTAAGCTCGAATGGCATCTGCAATTTGGGTACGCGTTTCTTCCAATAAATACATCGCTTTGAAATGCTGCATATAAGTACCGGAATCAGCGTAAGATGCATCAAACTTAATGTCGAGCAGGTCTTGTGCGGAAAATGGACCGGAATGGGCCTTCAATTTCGCGCCTAAAACTTCGCCACGGTTGTATTCAAACCGCTGCAATCCCGGAAAACTGCCCTCCCAATTGCAAGAGTCTCCGGATGCATGCAACGGGGTATTGTTGGCATTGTAGACAAAACCACAAGTCGGATTCTCCACATGCGGCAATCGGTCAAACGGCATTACATTCGTCCAAATCTGGGTCGAATCGATACCTGACAATGGCTGACGCCAATTCAAGGTCGTATCCCGCAAAGGAATTCTACCGCCTGAATGCAGCAGGATGTTCCCGGCATCATCTCCGTAAACGATATTGAACAATGGAAGCGCATTCAGCTGAATCGCAGCGTCAAATTCGGACTTGTTTTGCGCTTTGTTCATGCGAAACCACTGCTCGGGAGACCGAATGTCCAAACATCCCGGAAAACGGAAGGCAAACGTGCCTTGCTTGGCCTTCAATACAGGCCCAAATCCGTCCAACGGCCTTGCGCGACACGGCAAACGCAATCCAGCCAATTTGATCCCAAACGGAGTCTTCTTTCCTCAAACCGCTTCTCCCTCTGTTGTTTTTTTGGATGTTTGGCATGTGTTGTGGTGTTGTTGTGCGCCCCCCAAGTGGCGATTCGCCGGTAAACGGCTCCCCCGCCGCCGATCATGTCCCGCCCTCCCCCCCTGTCCTGGGCCTCGCGGGCGGGAAAAGTCCCGTTGGGTTGGTGGAATTGCGGCGAGGGCCTTTCCATCCTCCTTGTTCCGGCCCGCAAATGCATGGGAACCCCCGTCATTGGCATAGTAGATCGGTCGCGGCACGCTTTGAGCGCCATCCCAGCCTGCCTCAAAGGCGAGGATAGAATATATCCTTTCAGAATGTCCGTTGGCGTGATCGGAAATGCCTTTTTGTACAGGATCTCTTTGGGATGCGAGGCAGCAAAATCGTTGTTCCTGGATCCTCCAAAGGCCGCCGCAAGTCAAAAAGTCCTCCCCCTTCAGAATGGTACCAAAACTGTCGGGGGATGGTGATCGTTGCAGGCGAAATCGCCTGTCCCATAATTTGAGTGGGCAGGAATCCCAAATGGATCACCAAGAGATTTCTCCCAAAAAAGGCAAAATTTAATTGCCCTGCAAATGAATCACAAAGCGAATTTTCCTAGCTTCGTACTCCAACTATTTCCATCTCAAATGAATTTGCGCCTCCGCCCCTATTTCCTTGTTTCCATTGCGCTGCAGCTTGTTTTGCTTGTTGGCGCACCTGCATTCGCCCAGAAGAACAAAACCATCCGGCAGGCTTCCGTTCCGACTTGGGTGCAGCCCATCACCGCAAGGTGGAACACGGAAGTGCCCAAGGAGGAGGTCTCGGAAGGGATTCACAGCCTGCTTTACGATTCGCAGCACCACCGTCCGCAAGCGGCCTATTTTCGCCACCGCACCGAGCGCGTGCTCAACGAAATGGGACTTGAAACCTACTCCGAGGTGCGTGTCGACCACGACCCGGCCTATCAAACCCTCGATTGGCATTATTTGCGCATTTACCGCGGCGGAAAATTCATCGACAAGCTGGATTTGGACGAAATGACGGTCTTGCAAATGGAGCGGCGTTCTGACAGGCACCTCTACGACGGCGAACTGTCTGCGATCATTTTCATCGAGGACCTGCGCGTCGGCGACATCATCGACTTTGCCTACACGATCCATGGCGAAAACCCGATTTTGGAGGACCATTCCGTTTCCACCGTTTTCCTGAATGCCGGCTTTCCGATGGATCAACGGTTTTGCCGAGAGATTCTTCCGGCTGCATTCGATGGGAAATTCAAGTACAAAAACGGTGCCCCAACCCCCAAAGAAAGCAGTTTTCAAGGCCTGAAGGCCTACGATTGGCATGCCTACAATGTGCCGGCCGCGCAATACGAAACCAATGTTCCCTCCGATTACCATCCCTATCAAGCCATCGAAATTTCCGACTTTGGCTCTTGGGATGAGGTGCGGGACCATGTCGATGCGTTTTTTACCAAGGTCGAATGGGCTGGCCCTGAAGTCATCAAGCTTGCTGACAGCATTTCCGGTGCAAATGCGGATTCCGTGCAAAAGGCCTTGGCCGCCTTGCGTTTTGTGCAGGATCAGATTCGCTATTTGGGCATGGAAAGCGGGATCAATGGCTATCAACCGCATCCTTCGCGGCAGACCTTGGAGCAGCGGTTTGGGGACTGCAAAGACAAGTCGATCTTGCTCGTCGGGCTCCTGCGGGCCATGGGCTTGCGGGCGTGGCCGGTGCTCGTAAACACGGATGAAAAGGGTCATATCGTGGAAAGACTGCCCAATCCGCTGAGTTTTGACCATTGCGTTGTCAAGCTGCAATTGGCCGACAAAACCCATTGGCTCGACCCTACGATTCGGAATCAAGGCGGGAATCTGCATGCCAATTCGCGGGGAAATTGGGAAAAGGGTCTCGTGATTGCAGAAGGCAAGGAAGCATTGCAAACCGTGCCCGAAAGTCCGGACGGGGCTCATATTGAAATTTCCGAGGAATGGGAAATCGGCTTGGTCGGCGAACCGGTCACGATCAAGGTCATAACGGTTTATTTGGGACAGGAAGCCGATATCATGCGCAGCAGCCTCCTCGGATCGAGCGTGCAGGAATTCGAAAAGGCCTATCTCAATTATTATGCAAGCTTGTATGGAAAAATCGAGCGCATCGGCGAATTGGAAATCGAAGACCTCCGCGAAGACAACCGCTTGATTTGCACAGAAAACTACAAACTGCTCAATCCGTGGACCATGGACAATGGCGGCAAGGGCATGCAATACTTCGAATTGGTGCCTTCGGTTTTTTACGACTATATCAAGGAGGTGCAGCATCCCGACCGCAAGCAACCCTGGGCGCTGGAGTATCCGCTGCATGTCGAATCGCATATTACCGCAAAATTTCCGACGGAGGTGCGGGTAAACTCTGAAAGAGCCGAGGTGAAGTCCGACATTTTCAGCTTTTCCGTGAGTTCGGATCCCACGAGCGATATGGAAGGGCTTGAATTGCACTTTTCCTTCGAAAACCATGCCCCAGTGGTGGAGCCAGATGATTTTCAGAAATTTGTCGAGGATTTGCAGAAGGCCCGCAAGACGATGGTCTACCGCGTGGACGAAGACACCTATGGGCGTGGCAAAAGCGGAAGAAATATTTTCTCCTCGCAGATGTATGAGCAACTCCAACCGCTGATTTTTCTCGGCGCCATCGGGGCCATTGCGGTGTTGCTTGTGATTCTGGTCACACGGGCGCAACGGAGGAAATGACAGCTTTGGGCTTGCTTCTTCGAATTGCCACTGGATCAACGGCCATTCCAAACCGCATTCTTCGTATCATGCAACCGGATTCAATGCAGCAGCACAATGGCAGAACAGCACGAAGATCAAAATCAGGTGTATTACCGCGACTATTATCGATTTCCGACGCGCAGCCGGTGGATGGAAAAGGTTTGGTCGGAAGCCTTTGGGGCTGAATATCCCGCAGGATTGGATCATTACGGCTATGTGACCCGGCATGATCTCAGGGTCTTTGCCGAGCGGCTGCAACTGACCGAGGGAAGTGAAATCCTGGATATCGGCTGCGGAAAAGGTGGGCCGGGCTTGTGGCTGGCCAAGGAATTGAAGCTGAAATTGACTGGCATTGACATCATTTCCGAAGCTGTGGACCATGCCAATCAGTTCAAGGAATCCTTTGATTTGCAATATTCTGCAAACTTTATGGTCGGCGAATTTTACAAGATTCCGCTGCCGGATCAATCCATGGACGCTGTCATCAGTTTTGATTCGCTATGGGCCGCTCCGAATAAAGTGCAAGCCCTGTTTGAGGTCAAACGCGTGATGAAACCCGGCGCAAAGTTCCTTTTCACCTATTGGGACCTGCTGTCGATCGAGGCCATCCCCTATTTTGAGATGACCGGCCTGAAATTCATCCACCGCGAAGACACACCCGATTGGAAGGCCTATCAAAACCGTGTCTACGATGGCATTCTGCGTTACGAATCCGAACTCGTCGCCGAAATGGGTGCCGCTGCCAATATGCTGCTCTACGAAGCCAAGGCTTCTCCGCCGTACCTGGATTTGAGCGTGCGCCGGATTTATGAATTGGGGTTGGATTGAGCAGCAATCTTGGAAGTTGACGATAAACACAACTGTATAGGATGCATTCGATCGCCTGGAACGGGCCGTTTATTGGTCCCGCATTCCACGTAGCGGGAGCTTCGTGTATAAGCATCCTCCGTTTTCGCTCCGAAGGAGCCGACGATTGGTAACGAGTCCCCAGCAGCGCGAAGCCCGTGGTATGAAAATCTCACCCGTTTTCGCTCCGAAGGAGCCGACGATTGTAGCCCGAGGTGGAAGCCTCGGGTGAAACATCCTAACGCACACGCTCCGAAGGAGCCGTCCAATTGATTCACAACCAATTAGCCATCACATCCACCCCCATCTTCTAAATATTTAGAACAAATTCTAATTCCTTAGTTGCATTTCTAATTCATTAGAATAATCTTTGCAGAAAGGATTACAAAAATGCAGAAGCTCACACGCGCCGAAGAGGAATTGATGCAAAAGATTTGGGACTTGGAAAAGGCCTTTCTCAAGGACATCATTGAGGCCATGCCGGATCCAAAGCCCGCCCAGAGCACCGTCGCCACCTTGCTCAAGATCATGGAAACCAAGGGTTTCATCGGCCACAAGGCCTACGGAAAATCCTTCGAATACTTCCCCATTGTCACGCGCAAGGACTATACCAAGGCTTATTTCGGGCAATACCTGAACAGCTACTTTGGCGGATCTTTCAAGAAAATGCTGCATTTCTACATGGAGGAAGACGACCTCGACCTCCAAACCCTCGACGAATTGATGCGTGAGCATACCGCAACCCTCCAAGAGAAATAAGCCATGGAAAAATTCGCCGTTTATTTCCTCAGCGTCAATCTCCTGCTTTTGTTCCAAGCGCTGTACTTCCGCCTTTTTCTGGCAAAGCAACGCAGGTTTGGTTGGAACCGCATCTACCTTTTGGGTGGAATTGCGGTCGCCTTGCTCCTGCCGGCCATTCGTTGGGAGATTTTGCCAGCTTCCCTTCCGGAAACTGCATTCATTCGCAGCATTCCCGAAATCGTCGTGGGTCCGGCGGTGGAGGTTAGCCCTACCGTCGTCGAAATTCCCAACATTGCAACGCCGATCCACGAAACAAGCTCCATCCCAACCACTTCGGGCACAATAGCGCCTGTAGTGAACGCAACTTGGTCGGCCTTGGACATTGCCATTGCGGTTTATGGACTCGGCGTTTTCATTGCATTGTTGGCCTTTATTTGGCGGAATCTCAAGGTCATCCGTCTGATTTGGAAGGGCCAAAAGACGCGTCACGCCGGATTTACGCTGGTTGAAACGGAGGCTGAAATTGGCCCTGCATCCTATTTCCGGTACATTTTCTGGAAAAACAACGGTTCGCTGGACGCGCAAAGCCAAGCGGTCGCGCTTGCCCACGAACAATGTCATAGCCGACAATTGCATTCGCTGGATTTGATGGCCATCGAATTGATCAAGGTCTTTTGCTGGTTCAATCCGGCGATTTATTTGCTGCGCAAGGACTTGCGCAAGACCCACGAATTTCTGGCCGATCAAGCGGCCTTGGAAGTTGCAGGACCCGACGGCATCAAACGGCTCTTGCTGATGCGTCAGTTCGGCGCAACCCATCTTGTATTCGCCAATTATTTTCACTCACATCTCAAAGCACGTATCATGATTCTCACTGAAAAATCCCCTCGGAAGCCCATTCTGCAGTACTTGCTCGTATTGCCACTTGCCGCTTTGATGGCTGCTTGCACAAGCCTCGCTCACCCGGTAGAAAGTCAGCCGACATCCCTTGAAAGTCAGCCGACAGCCGGCAACGATTCGATGAGGACCGCGAACACCGAAGCCAACGCACCGATGCCCGAGATTTTCAGTGTCGAAAACATGTTGTTGGAAGCCCAATTGCCCGGCGCCTCGAACACGAAAAAGGGAATCGTTTGCCTCGGTCGCCAACCACAAGTCTTGAATCTTGACACCACCCTTACCGTCGAAGAGCTTCAAAACGTTGACAATCATCCCTATTTGCTCAACCGCTCCAAAGTGAGGCAACAGATGGGCAATCCCAAAGACGACAAGGCAGAACTGATCAAAGGCAAAATCGTCGTGAAACTGCTCGTGGACGAAACCGGCCACGTCATCCGCCATCAATACACGCAGCCCGGCGACCAACGCCTGCGCGACGCCGTCGAAGCCCACGTACACGACCTGCTGTTCAAACCCGGCAAAGAAAATGGCGTCCCGACCGAGTGGTGGGTGATTATGCCGATTGAGTTTGGAATGCCTGGGTGTTGAGGGACAGTGTGAGAGTGAGCGTGAGCGTGAGCGCAGGTACTTCTGAAATAGGTTCCCACTGCATTGAGTATGAAAATTCATTATCTTTAAAATATGAAAGAGGTATCACTTGACCTGCAAGATCGTCGCGTTCGCCTTGCTGAGCTCCTGCTGAGTGTGGACGAGGAGGCGATGATCGCGGTGTTTGAGAAACTTGTAGCTTCCTTGGGGATGCAGCGTCCGCAGGCTGTTCTCAGTCAATCCGAATTGCTCGCGCGGTTGGACGAGGCAATGTTGGATGCAAAGGCAGGAAGGACCATCGGTGCAGAAGATTTGCTCAAGGAAATGGAATCTTGGAAATGAAGGTCGAATGGACAGACCGCGCGAAGAAGGATTTGCGCAAACTTTTTGACTATTACAAAGACGATGCTCAGAATGTGGTTGCCAAAAGCGTTACGAACCATATCGTTCGTCAAAGCATGCTCTTGGAATCACTTCCACTGCTTGGCTTAGTCGAGCCCGAGTTGGAAGGAAAAAAGGAAGAATACCGATCCTTGATCTTGGGCAATCAGAAAATCATTTATTGGATTGAAGGCAGCAGAAGGGAAAAAGGGGGGGGGGAGGGGGAGGGGGGGGGGAAGCCCGGGGCGGGGGCGGGGCGGGGGGGGGGGGGGGGAAAGGGGGGGGGGGGCGAAACCGCCTTTTTATAAGACGCCACCTTATTCGATTGCAGGCAAGATCCCTTGAAGTTGTGGAAAAGGGTGGATTAGATGGAGCGCAATTCGGCAAAATGTCGTTCCAATTGAATTCATTCGCTCAAGGAAAATCGAGCATCTCGGCCTCCGCGATGCATCGCTCCCCTTCGTGAATCCACCATCTTCGCCCAATAAAAAGGTATTTTTCAATCGGCATAGACATCAAAAATCGTACGGTCACAATGGTTTCCTCACCCGGAAAAATCAATTCCCGACCTTCAAAGCGAATGTCTCCGATGAATGTTCCTGAAGGCCTTCCATTTTGATATTCAAATACATGATTGGGACGAAAACCATTCGCGAAACCCGTCTGACGCCCACCTTCCGCTGAGGACTTCATCGTAAACTTTGTTTTTACCAGATTAGGTCCGGTGAAGTCTCCAAATCGAGATCAGTGATGCTGCAGAGTGTGTATTTGTCGTAGGCCATCACGTCAAATACCTTGGAAACGCCCGTGTTTAGCCATCGTTTGTAAATGAGGTTGCCGTTCATCCAGAGATAGAGCTCGTTTCCGCGGATTTCTTTGTGGTAGGGCATGGATTTTGGTCTTTCTATCGATACCGGATCACGTCAAGCCAAGGTACCTCATTTTGAGTTCCTTTGCCCACTCTGCTCCTGAAACGCTCACCATCGTATCGACAAACTCCTCCAAATGCCTTGGATAGAAGCCGTTCTCTACTTCGTGGTCGGATGCCAGAAATTTTCGGTATTCATTTACGCCCTGCTGACAATGCTCGTTTTCGGAAGGAAAAAGGAATACAAAGAATCCTTCGTCATAGTCCTGCCTGAAGGGAAATGGAAAGCAGATGGTCGCGCCATATCTGGGCGATCGGCGGTTGACGCAATGCCTCCACGCTGTTGGGTTTGAAACGACCGCTTTTCTCCGAAACCTCCTCATAGCGCGACTTGAAATTTTTGTCTGCAACGGCTTTCGTTTCTTCCTTCAGACTCTCGGAATACTTCACTTCGATGCCAATGAAGCCCCTTTTTCCGCCCTTGGTATATTCAACAAAAACATCAAACGCAGAATTGTCACCAAGGTACTTGAGATTCCTTCGACCTGGCGAATACTCAAACTTTACAGCGGTCACCTTATCGATGCGTCCGGGAAAAAGCGCCTGAAAATACCTTGTCGTCAAATCCGAGGCAGGACTCAACTCCCCAAACAAGTTGAAACAAAGTGGCTGCGAGGACAGCAGATTGTTCCAAATTCTCGGTTCTCCGATGAGCGCTTTCATTTGCTTGGCGTTTGCAATTTCTTCGGTGACGAGTTGCTTGATGTTGTTGGTCAAAAAGTTCGACTTCTCCGTCTTTGAAACTTCAAGATCCAAGTAGTTGCCAAGTTTGCCTTCGGCTATTGGAAATCCCTTGTCCTGACGCCACTTGCTTTGCAGCAGACGGGCATGTGCCGCGAATGCGGTGTCTTTTGCGTAGTAGGCGTTGAATTGTTCCAGTTCGTCCTTGGAGGGTCTTTTCATATTTTGAGAAATTGATTTAAGTTGGTGCGCATACGTGGGTATCAGTTGCGGTCGATGGCTAGGTAGCGCAACAGCCGCTCAAGGCTGGCGTCGGCCCTTTTGGACCAGATTATCTTTTGATCCATTCCTTGACTCTGGCCGTCACTTCCTCGTTGGTATAGGACTCGCCCGCGTCAAGTTGTCTGTCGGCCTCGTCGAGCCTGCCTGCTCCTCTGGGGTCAAGTCATCCCACCAGTCGGCCTGGGTACTGAAGATTCGATGTACCTCAGACAGCAGAGCCTCATCCTGCAATTCGATCAGGAGATGCAATGCCTCACGCTTGATCTCCGGGAAATTTTGAACGGGATTTTCCATATTTACAAATATGTGCAACCTTGAGGTTATCTGCTAGTGGTGCTGAAACATAAGGAATAGGTTTCCGGATTCGACCAATCTTCACTTCGGCAAAGCTCCTCAAGGGCTGGTGTGAACTTTTGCTGAAGATCGCGCCGAAGGCAAACTCAGCGCAACAAGGAATTCTATTTGGTAGGCGACCTCACAGGCTTGGAATTGCAGATGGACAATTCATTGAAAGCAATTCCTGAATGGTTATAGACTTGGTGATAATCGACATTAGACTTCAACTTCCAAAAATATCATTTGGCAATCGTCCTTTGTAGTTAGCTTTCCTATCAGGAGACTTCATCGCTTCAATTTGAATCCAATCCCAAACGAAGCTAGAAGAACACCTTTGGCCATGGGAAAGCACCCCTCTGGGCCATCCATTTGATAGATCTCAAGTACTAAATTATTTCTTATCTCAGGATCAACAATGTCATTGGTACATTCGTTTAATGCCCCAATTATTTCCATTATCGAACAATTGCTGAAACATTGTAGGCCTAATGATTCATCGCGATGTTCTTGGAGCATCTCCAGTACTTTTACCATGGACTCTTTGTTCATTTCTTGCTCTATCAAACTAACCAACCCAACAAAGTATAAATCTAATGACTCTATTTTGATACCAATTTTACGCAACAAGCAGGAATGAAAATTCCGTATCAACATGCGAATTGCCTCATTCAAGGACCAATTTCCGAGTCAATCGTTCGTTTTTGGCTTCAAACGTCATGAAGTATATGCCCGATGGATAAGAAGACAATTCAATCTGATGTTGATCGAACATTCTTTTCTGACTATGTATGACTTGCCCCATAGAATTGGTCATGGTAAAATTTGTGATCTCTGATATTCCATTCAAATTGAGGGAAATCATGTCATGCGCAGGATTCGGTCCGATTGAAACATTTCTCTCGTTTGCGGAATCATTAAGTCCCACTGAAGCATTAAGTCTAGCAACACCTTTCAAAGGAATTGAAGCATTTACAACATCATAACCAAACGTTCCACCAGCGTATAGATACCCATTATAGATACATAGCGCTCCAACACATCCACCAAGCCCTGAAGATCCGAAAGTGCTTGGAGGGTTAGATGTCCCCAACTTGATCCATCCCAAACAGCTATGTTGGAGACATTTGGTATCAATCCAGCACTACCAAAGGCACCCACAACAAGTTGATTATTGCTAACAATTGCTGAGTAAGGCGGTTCCAGAACTACCGGTCATGCTTAGGCCACCCCCGACGGATTGCCATGAAGTTCCGTTCCACCATGAAACTCCTGTTGTGCGATTACCAGCAAATATGCTGCCGCCAAAAATCGCAAGGTCAGTTACTCCATTGTCATATAATCCGCCCCCGTAGTCAGGTATGCCAAAGCCAAATGTGCTCCAAGCAGAGCCGTTCCAATTTGCGATATTATTGGCAGCGACATTGCCAACCGTATCAAAAGACCCTCCAACTACAAGCGAATTGCTGTGCACTAATAACGTTCCCGTTTTTAGAACTGACGACCCACCTATGCCCCCACCCACATCTGACCAACTCACCCCATCCCATTTGGCTAGGTTTCTTACTACTGTCACACCTGCGGTATCAAAAAAGACCAACGACGTGAAGTGCATTGTTGTAAACGGCCATCGAGGAAATATAGGAGCCAGCACCTCCGCTAGAATTGTTAAATCTGATTCCTCCGCCAACATCGCTCCATGAGGAGCCATTCCATTTGGCGATATTGTTTACCGTTATGCCACTTGCATTGCTAAATTTTCCACCTGCATAGAGTTCATTGTTGTAAATAGCAAGAGAATTTATACACCCATTTATTCCAGCCAAGGGGTAGCAATCAATACTTGGATAGGTTCCTAGTTGGCCCGATAAGCCATTCTGCAAAGCTGCCCAATTTGAACCATCCCAAGAAGCTATGTTACTTGTTGGAACTCCTCCAGCGTTATCAAAAACGCCTCCCACAATCAATTGGTTATTGAAAACAACCATACAAGAAACCCCGCCCAGTATGCCTGTAGACGTAACACCTGTTGACAATGGTTGCCAGTATTGGCAAAATGATAACTGGAAGAACAGTATTTGAAGAATGATTCCAATGGTTCCCTTTTTCATAATTTGCTTTTTCACTAACATTGGGCAGAGTTAAGGATTCCCAGCTTAGAAGGTGGATGAATCGTCACCTTTTTACAAGGTATCGCTTTTTTTCATAATGGTTTCGTCCCGATATTGTTTCCTCAACTCCTTTGGCAACGGTCTCTCCAATCTAGGCTTCCACTGATGGAGAAATCACAATGTAACCCACCCACCCCTAATGCAGCGTCGCGCGAACGACTCGGACGATGTGTAGTTAGCCTTGTCTCTCCCCTTCATAAAGGTGCCATTCATGCCCTAAAACCTCAACTGAAAAATACATTTCTCTTTTGGGAAAAAACCGTCAAATAGTCGTCAATTTCATCAAAGTGGCAGCTTCTGCCACTAGAGTAGTGTCGCTTCCTAGTCGATTCTGTACCCATCGGGACATCCGTGATTCTTTTTGGTTCCCTTGGCATTCGGACATTTGTCCAATAGGTTTGCTACGCCATCCCCATCTTGATCGGAATCAATCGTCCGATATCCCTCTGGACAACCAGAATTCGCCATGAGTCCTTTAGCAGTGGGACATTTGTCCATTCGATTCGATACTCCGTCGCCATCACTATCCTCATTTTCAAATTGAGGCTGATCAGGGCATCCATCATTCGTCTTCGTTCCTTTTTCATTCGGACATTTGTCCAATCTGTCTGTCACGCCATCACCATCGATATCGCCTTCCACAACGGAATACCCATCAGGACAACCAAAGTTTGCCTTTGTTCCTTTTGCGTAAGGGCATCTGTCCGATGTATCAGGCAAACCATCGTTATCAGAATCGTTGAGGGGACATCCATAATTCGTTTTAGTACCAATTAGAGTAATGCACTGATCATGATCATCATACACTCCATCTCCATCAGTATCGGGACAACCTCTATGCAATTGATTACCAAACCTATCTGGGCATAAATCCTGAGAGTCAGAAATTCCATCATGATCTCGACTCGTTTTGGGCAGCCATTGTTCTCCTTGGCTCCCTTTCTCTTTCGGACACGCGTCGTTCAAATCCTCGATTCCATCCCCGTCAATGTCACTTTGCTCCTCAAGTGGCACTTCGTTCTCCGGTACTTTCGATTCTGCTACAACATCCTGATTGTCACGCTCAACTGTTGCCCTCAACAAGGAATCGTTGAAAAGCGAATCCTCAATCGCCTTTTCACGCGCGATCGAAGCATTGTTTGGTTCCGTTCCCTTCACATTTTTGCTAACAAGTACGACGGCGACCACAATGAATCCAAGCAGGAATGCCAATGCACTGATCCGTTTCCAATTCGGGTACCGATTTGCCGCTGAAGGAAGTTGCTCTTTGGGCAAAACAGGTTTCGCCGGCGCCGCAAACCCCTCCCAAAACTCCCCACACCCCTGAAACCGATCCGCAGGAGCCTTCTTCGTCGCCTTTGCGATCACCGCATCCACCTCCGGGGCCACGCCCACGTACACCGTCCGCCCTGCGGGCAGCGGCGTGCGCACGATTTGATCGAAGACCTTGTACTCCGAGGTTTCGCCTTCGTAGGGGGCCTTGCCGGTCGCGAGGAAAAACAGGGTCACGCCGAGGGAATAGATGTCTGAGCGATGATCTACCGCCTCGGTATTCACCTGCTCGGGACTCATGTAGAAGGTGGTGCCCATGCGAAGGCCGGTCTTGGTGAGGTGCTGATCGTCTTCGAGGAGTTTGGCGATTCCGAAGTCCAAGACCTTGACGACGCCATCGTCGCCGATCATAAAATTGGAGGGCTTGATGTCGCGGTGCACCACACCTTGCTGATGCGCATAACCCACCGCAGACAGAATCTGCTTGAAAATCTGCAAGAGCTTCGCCGTGGGCATCGGTCCCGTGTCGGTGCGCACCACCTCCTCCAAATTGCGGCCCTCGACATATTCCATCACGAGGTAGATGTCGGAATCGCTTTCAATAAAGTCATACAGCGCCACGATATTGGGATGCTTCAGCTTGGAAAGCGTGGCCGCTTCGTTGCGAAAGCGCTGCTGAATCTTCGGGTTGCGCGCGTACTGCGCATGCAGGACCTTGATGGCGACCTTCCGCGCGATGGTCAAATGCTCCGCGAGCCAAACTTCGCCCATGCCGCCTTCGCCGAGCTTGCGGACCAGGCGGTAGTTTTGGATGACGGTGTTGGGAGTGAGCATGGAAAGGTTCAGGGATCTATGAAATCGCGACGGGAATCAACAATGGCGACGATTTCGATTTCGTCCAAAACGATTTGGTAAAACATAACGGTATAGGGTTTGATACTGCACCTGCGAAGGCTTTTGTGTTTTTTCGTAGATGGGTTTGATTCGGGCTGCGATTCGATCTTCCGAATTGCCTTGTCGATTTTTTCAAGAAATTTCTTGGCGGATGCCTTGCCAAATTCATCATGTAGGTAAGCTCGGATTTGCTCCAGTTCGTCTTCGGATCGCTTCGAATGAAAAACCGTCCACTTCACATCCCGTACTTTTTCATGACTTCGGCATGAGATTTCCGACGGCCTTCCTTCAAATCTGCCAGGCCCGCCTCGATGCTTGTTTTCTGGGCTACTGATAGGTCATCCCACCAATCACGATCTTCTTCTTCCGTTTGAAGCAAGGTATGAATCTGCACCAAAATGTCCTTGCTGGCAATTTTCGTCAGACGCTCAAAAATGCTTGCACGAAGCTCCTCGATGGTGATCACCTCTTTCATGGAATCAAATATATGCGATCGCGAGGTAATCCGCAAGTATTCACCTCCTACCAAACCGGCGGGCTATGAGCTAATTTCGGTTGGAGACGCCTGCATTCCCCGCCCCAATCGCCTTCAACTCGTCCTCCACATCGTCCGTCGTGCGCGTGCAGATGTCCGTGTAAAGGAACCGCCGAACGGTCGGTTCATCGTTCAGGAATTGCGTCCGCCAAGTGGCGTAGATGATGTATTCCTTGCCTTCGGTGAAGTTGAATCCGCAGTCGCCGTGGCCCACGCCGGTGATTACGGCAATCTGCCTTCGGAGCATCTTCCCTTTGAGCATCTTTTGAATTTGGATGGTGTAGCGCTTGAAGGGTACCTTATGGTTGGAATCGCTCCCAAACAACGTCACGGGAACGTCGAAGGCTTCCACGCGCAAAACTTTGCCTCGAAATACGCGGTCTGCAGCCTTGAGCGCCTGCTTTGGATTTGCCTCCCCGATGCAACTGCAAGGCTTGGCCTGCATCGGGGCCAAGATTGAAATCAGTAAAGCAAAGGCATACGCTAGCAACTTCTTCATCCATCAACTCATTTATAGCCGATGGGGTTGTTGCCATCTGACATTCCAACAGATTCGAGAATTCGAATGGGGGATTCCTCACCTTCCTTGGTAGATGCAAGGGCATCCTTGGCGTACCGCAGAATTGTCTGAACATCAGCCTCGCTAATATCGTGCAGATCACTTCCCTCGTATTCCATCGTACCTCCGTCGCCAGGGTAATAAGCGTCGGTAGTGCCATCGTGGTTACCGTCCTCGTCATCCAATCCAAAGAAATGCCCAAACTCGTGCACGACGAGGTCGTTGTTGTCACCCAAATCACCCTTCTCGCGATGCGTGTTCATGTCTGCGTGTTTTCCATTGCCGGTCTGTCCACCTACGTAAGATTCGCCATCTACGACGCGTGAATACATCCCTTGGTTGCCGGCAAACGATTTCCCAATCGGGTCAGCCTCAGCAGCATCCACTGCCCTCATTCTGGTGAGTCCGACGATGTACTTGTTCACCAGACTCTGATTGAGCTTCCCTTTCTTATTATACCATTCCTTGTCAGGGTAAGTGGCCATCACCTCCTCTTGTGTTACCCTCTCCACTTGAATCACCTGCATGTCAAAGGAGATGGTATACCCGTCTGCTGTACTCGTTTTCGCATTCCATGTCGCCGCTGCCTGTTGGGCTTGAAGATGCGCAGCACCTGTGCTTGTGTAGACATTCGCCACGATTTGCAGCGTCTTCTGATCGTGGTTGATCCGTACGCCAAATCCGGCGTCGTGTATGTCATCAATGGCCACCTCTGCTCCCTCGGGCCCTTGGGCGCTTGAAGCTTCGAGTTTGAATTGTGGCGGAGATTTTGTTGCTCCCGAATTGGTTTTCACGCCGTTTTCGGCATCATTTCCATATTTTCTGCTTTCCTTGAGCTGCCTGGATGAATGCATTTCACTTGCCATGTGCCTGAATCATGAAGAGGGTGACTTAAGAAGGTGGAATCCGCATCAATTTCGTGTTTTTTTCTCAGAATTTCAAGTATCAGAACCCTCTTTCCATCATTTTCAGAACAGTTGCACCATACCGGTAAGCAGGCCGCGATGAATTCGGTTGCCTACTTCACGATGCGGACAATCCCATCCCCTGCCGATTCTACAACTCTTTCCAATAATTCTGTAACATTTCCCTCCCTCCGCCGCGCCACTTTTGCATGACAATGGTCAGGTTACTCCTTCGGCTTTAAAGAAAGGGTACTTTGTCATTCTAAAACGGAATAAAAGATGAAAATCGAAAAAAGAGTAGGCATTTGGATGGATCACGCCAACGCGCATGTGATCGAATTGGCGCCGGAAATGAAGACGCTCCACGTGCATTCCGCGTTTACGCAGACTGTCAAAGAGGATAGTTTGGGCAAAAGCGAACATATTATGCACAATAAGGAGCACCATCAGCATCTGGATTATTACAAACGTCTCGGCGAAATCATCCAGCATTACGATTCCGTTTTGTTGTTTGGTCCCACGGATGCCAAGCGGGAGCTGCACAATCTGCTTGCCGACGATGCGCATTTTGCCAACATCAAGATTGTCGTCCAATCGGCAGACAAAATGACTGAACACCAGGAAATTGCCTACGTACGCGACTTTTTCGAGAAGGCGCTGAAATAGTAGATAATATTGAGTTCACCGGCAATCGCATTGCCGGCAAAAACCTTCATTTTGGCGGAGCGAATCACTGCCAAAATGAAGGTTTTTGCATTCCATTTCCGACGGATCCAAAAACGCGATGGCGCCCAAGCAAGGATTAAAATCCTATCGCTGAGCGCCATCGGCTGAGAATCAATGTAGGAGTACTTTATTCTTTGACCAAGCGGAATATGCGAGATTGCGCTCCGCGTGTCACCTTCACAATATAAACCGAGGCCGCAAGCCCATCCACAGCGATCTCCTCACTGAAGTTGGCCCCCGCCTGAGCGGTATGATGGATCAATTGACGACCATAGAGGTCAGTCACTTCAATCAGCAGGACACCCGGCTTTGCCGTGGTCCCGGCTACCGTGAACCTGTCCCGTGTAGGATTCGGGAAAAGCCCCACTTCTGACCATTCCAAGGCATCTTCCACACCGGAAATGACATCCACATCGTGGCACATCGTTGAGGCTCCGCAATCATTGGTTGCCGTCAAACAAACATAAAACAGGCCAACCACAGCATAAGCATGCGTCGGATTTTGAAGTGTACTCGTCCCGCCGTCGCCAAAGTCCCAAGCCCAGGCATTCGGGGAATTGCTGCTCAAGTCCGTGAAGGCCATCGACGACAAGTTTCCAGCAAAGGAAAAGTCCGTTCCAGGCGTCGGGCAAGCCACCGAAATGGTATCACAATAGGTATCCGTACCGCATTCTGTCGTCATCGTCAAGCAGACGTTGTACAATCCGCCGACAGCGTAGGTATGGCTGGGGTTGAACAACACCGACGTGCCGCCATCGCCAAAGTCCCACGAATATGTCGGTGTACCTGTAGAAGTGCTCTGAACGGTGAAATTGGCTTGAAAGCCGAGGACAATTGTCGAAAAGCCAGCCACTGGCGGTGGACAAACGACGGTCACATTCTGGCAACTCGTACTTGTGCTACAAGCATTGGTTGCTGTGAGGCAGACATTGTAGGTGCCGGGCGCAGCGTAGGTATGGCTTGGATTCTGCGAAGTCGAAGTTCCGCCATCACCAAAGTCCCAGCTCCAAGAAGTCGGTACACCCGTGGAAGCATCTGCGAACGACAATTGCAGCAAATTGGCCGTGTTGCTGAAGGCTGCCGCCGGCGGCTGGCAAACCGTCACCGTTTGGCAACTGACATTGATTCCGCAGGCATTCGTCGCTGTCAAACAGACGCTGTAGCTGCCCGCAGCAGCATAAGTATGCGTCGGATTCTGCAAGGTGGAGGTGTTTCCGTCCCCAAAATTCCAGCTCCAGCTAATCGGCGTATTGAGGGTGTTGTCGGTGAATGTTGCGTTCAAGCCAGCCGTGGTCGCGGTATATTGCGCAACAGGAAGTGGCTGCACGGTAATCGTCACCGGCGCAGACGGGTTACTTGCGCAACCTTGGTTGGTCACGACCACGGTGTAGGTACCGTTGCCAGTCACCAAAACCGAAGCAGAGGTTTGACCGCCAGGTGACCAGCTATTGTTGGTTGCGCTGCTCGATGTGAGCGTTACGCTTCCCCCAGCACAGAATGTCGTTGGGCCGCTTGGCGTAATCGTCGGCGTCGATGGCTGGGCACTTGCGGTGACAACCGTCGGGGCCGATGTCGCTGTACAACCAAATCCGTTACTGACTTGGACGGTGTAGGAACCTGAAGCTGATGCCGTGATCGACTGCGTCGTTGCTCCGCCAGGACTCCAGGTATTGTTGGTGGCGCTCGAACTCGTCAAGGTGACGCTGCCCCCAATACAGAAGCTCGTCGGACCGGATGCTGAAACAGTAGGTGTCGAAGGTACCGGATTCACGGTTACCGTGACTGGAACGGCCGTTGCCGAACTGCAACCCAAGGCCGTCGCCATGACGGTATAGTTTCCAGATGCGGTCACTGTTATCGTCTGCGTCGTCTGATTTCCAGGAGACCACAAGTTGCCCGAAGGGTTGCTACTGGTCAATGTCACCGATCCGCCAGCACAAAAGGTCGTGGGGCCGGATGCGGAAATGCTAGGCGTTGCAGGAACAGCATTCACGGTGACGGTCACAGGCGCAGAAGGTGCCGAAGTACAACCCAAAACCGTTTGCGTCACCGTATAGGTGCCGGAGGTATTGACCGTAATTGCTTGCGTCGTGGCACCACCCGGTGACCAAAGATTACCATTGGAAGCGCTGGAGGTGAGCGTTACGCTGCCGCCTACGCAAAAGGTCGTTGGGCCGCTGGGTGTGATCACGGGTCCGGCAGGTGCAGGGGTGACAGTGACCACCACTGGCGCTGAGGCAGCTGAAACACAGCCGGAAGCTGTTTCGGTGACCGTATAGGATCCAGATGTGGTGACCGTAATGGCCTGTGTCGTTGCGCCACCTGGAGACCAAGTATTGCCGGATGTCGCACTGGATGTCAATACCACGTTTCCGCCTGCGCAGAACGTCAACGGACCTGAGGCGGAAACCGTAGGCGCGGCTGGTGTAGGATTCACCGTCACGACGATTGGGGCTGAGGCCGCCGATGTACAACCAGAGGTTGTTACTTGGACGCTGTAAGATCCACTGGCAGAAACCGTGATTGATTGCGTCGTCGCGCCGCCGGGAGACCAAACGTTGCCCGTCGGGCTGCTACTGGTCAACACGACGCTGCCGCCTGCGCAAAATGTCGTCGGTCCAGACGCCGAAATCGTCGGGGTTGCCGGGATCGGATTTACCGTCACGACGGTAGGCGCAGATGCCGGGGAAGTACATCCCGATACCGTTTGCGTCACCGTATAGGAACCACTTGTGGTCACCGTAATGGCCTGTGTCGTAGCACCGCCGGGTGACCAAGTATTGCCCAAGGCTACGCTGGAGGTCAAGACGACGTTTCCGCCAGCGCAGAAGGTCGTCGGACCGCCCGCTGTAACGCTGGGTGCTGCCGGGATAGGATTCACGGTCACAACTGTAGGTGCAGACGTAGCGGTACAGCCGTTCACATCGGTGATTTGGACCGAATAAGATCCACTTGTCGAAACGTTGATGGATTGCGTCGTGGCGCCGCCGGGGCTCCAGACAAATCCGCTTGCCGCACTGGAAGTCAGGGTGACACTGCCACCTGTACAGAAGGTCGTCGGACCGGAAGGCGTTACCGTTGGCGTCACCGCCGAACTGTTGACCGTAACAACGGTGGGCGCCGAAGTTGCCGAGCAACCCAATGCATTGGTTACCTGCACCGTGTAAGAACCATTGGCACTGACCGTGATGGCCTGTGTGGTGGCACCGCCTGGACTCCAGAGATAACTCGTTGCCAATGGTGCAGTCAGCGTTACAGATCCGCCAGTACAGAACGTGGTGGGGCCGGATGCGCTGATGGTAGGTGTGGCAGGAGCCGCATTCACGGTCACCGTGATGGCATTCGAAGGCGCAGAAACACAACCCCCGTTGTCGACGACCACCGAATAAGTTCCGCTCGTTGTCACGGAAATCGAAGCAGTCGTCGCACCGCCCGGTGTCCAGACGTTGTTGCTCGGGCTGCTGCTGTTGAGGGTCACGCTTCCGCCGGCGCAGAAGGTCGTCGGTCCAGATGCCGTGATCGTAGGTGTTGCGGGAAGTGGATTCACCGTCACTACCGTCGGTGCTGAGGTTGCTGAACAACCATTTGCGTCGGTCACTTGGACGGTATAGGAACCGCTCGCACTCACACTCACACTCTGCGCTGTACTCCCGCCAGGGCTCCAGAGATAGGCATTCGCGGCGGTCGAAGTCAGGTTCACGCTGCCGCCCGTGCAGAAGGTCGTCGGACCGGAAGGCGTGATCGTTGGCGTCGAAGGCAAAGGATTTACCGTGACGGTGATGCTATTCGAAGGCGCAGAAGTACATCCGCCATTGCTCACAACCACAGAATATGTGCCACTTGTCGTCGCCGAAATGGATGCAGTTGTCGCGCCGCCGGGAGTCCAAACGTTGTTGACAGGGCTGCTGCTGTTCAAAGTGACGCTTCCGCCAGAACAGAAGGTCGTCGGACCAGATGCCGTGATCGAAGGTGTCGCAGGAATTGGATTGACGGTGACCACGGTTGGCGCTGAGGTGGCAGTACAACCGTTGACATCCGTGATTTGCACGGTGTAGGTCCCGCTTGTGCCGACCGTGATGCCTTGCGTGGTCGCGCCGCCGGGATTCCAAACATAACCGCTGGCTACGCTGGATGTCAACGTCACACTTCCACCCGTACAGAAGGTCGTCGGGCCGGATGGGGTTATTGTAGGGGTCACTGCGGAGGTATTGACGGTCACGACGGTAGGAGCAGACGTTGCCGAACAACCATTGGCGTCGGTCACTTGGACGGTGTAGGAACCGCTCGCACTCACACTCACACTCTGCGCTGTACTCCCGCCAGGGCTCCAGAGATAGGCATTCGCGGAAGTGGAAGTCAGGGTCACGCTGCCGCCTGTGCAGAAGGTCGTCGGACCGGAAGGCGTAATGACGGGCGTCGAAGGCAATGGGTTTACGGTGACCGTAATGCTATTCGAAGGCGCAGAAGTACAGCCGCCGTTGTTGACGACAACTGAATAGGTACCGCTCGTCGTCGCTGAAATCGAAGCTGTGGTAGCGCCGCCTGGTGTCCAGACGTTGTTGACAGGGCTGCTGCTGTTGAGGGTCACGCTTCCGCCAGCGCAGAAGGTCGTCGGACCAGATGCCGTGATCACAGGTGTTGCGGGAAGTGGATTGACCGTCACCACCGTAGGTGCGGACGTGGCCGAACAACCATTGGCGTCGGTCACTTGGACCGTGTAGGAACCGCTTGTGGTCGCGCTCAAGGTTTGTGTCGTCGCCCCGCCGGGGCTCCAGAGATAGGCATTCGCTGCGGTCGAAGTCAGGGTCACGCTGCCGCCCGTGCAGAAGGTCGTCGGACCGGAAGGGGTAATGACGGGCGTCGAAGGCAATGGGTTTACGGTGACCGTAATGCTATTCGAAGGCGCAGAAGTACAGCCGCCGTTGTTGACGACAACTGAATAGGTACCGCTCGTCGTCGCTGAAATCGAAGCTGTTGTGGCGCCGCCCGGTGTCCAGACGTTGTTGACGGGCTGCTGCTGTTCAGCGTGACGCTTCCCCCAGCGCAGAAGGTCGTCGGACCAGATGCCGTGATCACAGGCGTTGCTGGAAGTGGATTGACGGTCACCACCGTAGGTGCCGACGTCGCCGAACAACCATTCGCGTCGGTCACTTGGACAGTGTAGGAACCGCTCGCGCTCAAGGCTCACACTCTGCGCTGTACTCCCGCCAGGGCTCCAGAGATAGGCATTCGCTGCGGTCGAAGTCAGGTTCACGCTGCCGCCTGTGCAGAAGGTCGTCGGACCGGAAGGCGTAATGACGGGCGTCGAAGGCAATGGATTTACGGTGACCGTAATGCTATTCGAAGGCAAAGAAGTACAGCCGCCGTTGTTGACGACAACCGAATATGTGCCACTCGTCGTCGCTGAAATCGAAGCTGTGGTAGCACCGCCTGGTGTCCAGACGTTGTTGACGGGGCTGCTGCTGTTCAGCGTTACGCTTCCGCCAGCGCAGAAGGTCGTCGGACCGGATGCCGTGATCACAGGTGTTGCGGGAAGTGGATTGACCGTCACCACCGTAGGTGCGGACGTCGCCGAACAACCATTGGCATCGGTCACTTGGACGGTGTAGGAACCGCTCGCACTCACACTCACACTCTGCGCTGTACTCCCGCCAGGGCTCCAGAGATAGGCATTCGCTGCGGTCGAAGTCAGGGTCACGCTGCCGCCCGTGCAGAAGGTCGTCGGACCGGAAGGCGTAATGACGGGCGTCGAAGGCAATGGATTTACGGTGACCGTAATGCTATTCGAAGGCAAAGAAGTACAGCCGCCGTTGTTGACGACAACCGAATAAGTGCCACTCGTCGTCGCTGAAATCGAAGCCGTCGTAGCGCCGCCCGGTGTCCAGACGTTGTTGACGGGGCTGCTGCTGTTCAGCGTGACGCTTCCGCCAGCGCAGAAGGTCGTCGGACCGGAAGCTGTGATTACAGGTGTTGCGGGAAGTGGATTGACCGTCACGACCGTCGGTGCTGAGGTAGCAGTGCAACCTGCACCATTGGTGACTTGGACCGTGTAGGAACCTGAAGTCGTCGCCGAAATCGCTTGCGTTGTCGCTCCGCCGGGGCTCCAGAGATAACTTGTGCCAGCCGTGGATGTCAACGTGACACTTCCACCTGCACAAAAGGTCGTTGGGCCGGAGGGCGTGATCGTCGGTGTTGCGGGCAAAGCATTCACCGTGACCACCGTAGGTGCAGAGGTTGCTGTACAACCATTGCTACCCGTCACTTGAACGGTGTAGGAACCGCTCGCACTCACACTCACACTCTGCGCTGTACTCCCACCGGGGCTCCACAGATAGGAAGTCGCAGCCGTGGAGGTCAAGTTGACACTACCACCTGCGCAAAATGTCGTTGGCCCCGAAGGTGTGATTGTGGGCGTCGATGGCGCTGCATTTACCGTCACCACCACTGGCGCAGAGGCTGCTGAGGTGCATCCTGACGTTGTCACCGATACCGTATAGGATCCACTTGTCGACACCGTCAAAGCTTGTGTCGTCGCGCCACCCGGACTCCAAACATTCCCGGTTGGGCTGCTGCTCGTGAGTACGACCGTACCCGGTGCACAGAATGTCAGCGGACCGGAGGCCGAAACCGTCGGCGTCGCAGGAATTGCATTGATCGTGATATTTACGCCGTTGTCGCTGCCCACGATCGCAGGGGTGCTGGAAACGACACGTACCCGGTAGCCTGTTCCCGTGGCGGTACCGCCGGGAATTGTGCAAACAATGGTGCCTGCAGTCGTGCTCACAAGCGTGCCGATCGTCACTGGCGAACCAAAACTACCCGAGGCGTTGGAGAGCTGCGCCGTAAAAACGTTGCCGGCAATATACGGCCCGGTAATGGTGAAAGGAAGGTTGAAAGTGGCGCCGGCGCAGAAGGGCGAACCTGTTACGGTTCCAGTGGTGATTGTATTTCCTGCGGCCACGATCTTGAGTTGGCCGTTGCGCGTGGTATGCGGGATGACAGCGAAGGTATTGTCGGTAAATTCCAGTGGTGTGGGTGTATTGGCAAAGGTGACCGGCGTGACTGCCCCTGGCGCGCCCACCAAGTTGTACCGTACCGTAAACAAAATCGCCGAATCCGGGACGGTGACCCCCACAAGTGTCGGATCATTCCAAGAAAAGGTCAGTTTTCCCGTGCCGATTTGCGTCGTCCCGAAGTTGGAGAGCGACATGTTGGGAAGGCCAAAAAATGGGATGCTATTGTAGGTTGCCACCGTTGTGCCGCCCCAATCTACCGTACCTTGCATCGCAATGAGGTTATTGAAGTCGTTGGCGCGCACAGGAAGATCCACCGTGGTAAGTGTCGGGCCTTGAACAGAATCCGCAAAGATTTTGAATTGCGGAACCGAGCCATTCACCCGGATATTTCCGTTGCGGGTGGTATGCGGAATGACCGTAAACGAATTGTCGGTGAATTCCAGCGGCGTAGGTGTGTTGACGAAAGAAACAGGGGTTTGTGAGCCAGGTGTGCCCACAATGTTGAATCGGATGGTGAAAATGATCGCCGAGTCAGGAACTGTGACACCGATCAATGTGGGGTCATTCCAAGAGAAAGTCAGTTTACCCGTTCCCACCTGCGTCGTCCCGAAATTGGACAGCGACATACTTGGCAATCCAAAAAAGGTCATGCTGTTGTAGGTTGCGATGGAGGTATTCCAGGAAACCGTGCCCTGCGCTGCAATCAGATTGGTCCATTCGTTTGCACGGATGGGAACATCTACTTGCGAACCGGTGTTTCCACTGACAGAATCCGCAAATATCTTAAAAATGCCCGACGAGCAAGAAGCCGGGGCTGTAAACAAGTTATTGGCAGTCAAGGCACAACCCGGCGATGCCGAAAAATTGGATGTAACGTTGACCGCAGCGCCGTTGGCCGTCAAACCGGTCAAAGTCACGGTTTGGGGGCTGCTTGTAATGGCAAAACTTTGTCCGGCGACATTCAGCGTTCCCGTTCCAGGCGCGTTGTTATAGGTCACGGTGACCTGCTGCGTATAGGTATTGGTCCCTGGATTGCAAGCTGTTTGCGTACCAGCCGAGAGATTGGTAATCGCGCAAGCACCACCACCTGTCACGTCAATTTTCCCGGGATTGACCACAAAAGGTATAGGAGCAAAACTCAGATCGACCACCTCAATCGGCGTCGGAGAATTGACGATTGAAACCGGTGTGGTTGAGCCACCTGAACCCACCAAATTAAACCTGATTTTGAAAATCGTCGTGCCTGCCGGCACCGTGATGCCGGTGACGTTGTTGTCATTCCACGAAAAGGTCAGCCTACCGGTTCCGATTTGTGCGGTTCCAAAATTGGATCCGGACAAAAACGGCAAGTTGTAGGCAACGGTGCTGTTGTAAGTCGCGACAGCCACGTTCCACTGAAATGTGCCCTGAAGTGAAATAATGTCGGTAAACTCACGCACCTTTACGCTTACATCCACCTGCGAGCCATTGGTGCCGCTGACGGTGTCGGCCCAGATCGTGAACGTGGCCTTGGCCTGAGTGGCGGCAAAAAACAAGAGCAAACAAGCGATCCACCCTTTGAGGGAAGGAACCTTCGAATTCAAAAATGTCAAGATTTTTTTCATGTCAAACGTGGAATTAAGGTCTGTCGAAAACAATTTTTCTCAAAAAGTGCCCTGCGTCGGTTTCGACATTCAGGAACCCAAAACCTGAGGCGGTTTCGGAAGGGATTTGGCATTCGATCATATTTCCAGTGCAAATCCAATCGAGGGGGAAAGATTGGCCCAAGCCGTTCATCCAGGATACATGCTGTACCGTGGGGAAACCGCTACCGGAAAACACTGTAAACCGGCCGCGATCAGCGGAAACCGGATTGGGATAAATTTGAACTTCGGCAAAGGATGGATCCGCGGCTATTCCGGTTCCGGAACCTGTGACCAAAAGATGACCTTGAAGCAGGGTCAATTGCGCCGTGTTGAAACTGACATCTACCAATTCCCAAGGCGTGGGAGATTGGACGAAATCTACATCGGAGGCCGCCCCGGCAGCGCCGACGTAGAGGACCTGCAAACCAAACATCGCTGCAGAGTCTGCAAGATTGACGCCAATCAGGCTCGGATCGTTCCAAGAAAAGGTCACAATTCCTTGGGCGACAGCGGTCAAGCCAAAATTGGACAAGGACATATTGGGCAACAGCGGAATCACAGCCCCATAAGTGGCCACGCCCGCATCCCAAGACAAGGTCCCTTGTGCACTGATGATGTCCTGAAAGCCCAAAACACGGATGTAAATCGTATCCATTACACCGGAAGGACCTTCAATCGAATCTCCGAAAATGGTCACTGCTGCGGCAGGTGCCAACGTCGCGAATCCAAACGGACCTGCACTCACCGTATTCAGGCTGTCGCATTCTTCCTGCACGTAAAATTCAAAGGTCCCTCCCGCCTGCAGGTTCGAAACCAACACAGTATTGTTGCCCTGTTGGGAGGTGCCGGATGCGTTTCCAAGGCCGGAACCCGGCGTAAAGCCCCAAATACCCCATTCGAGGAAGTAGTTGGCACCGGGATTGGTCGAATGCCATTGCAAATGCGCCTGTGTTTGCAACACGCCGGTCGCATTCAACGAATCCGGAATTTCGCAGACCGTGGGGACGTTGATGCGGACATTGCCGCTCCGCGTTACAAAAGGTATCGGCGTATATGCCCAGTTGACAACTTCGATGAGGGTAGGAATCGCTGTGATCGCAACGGGAGATTCTGAACCTGGACTACCAACCAATTGAAAGACAACGCCAAAGATTTCACTGCCGTCGGGAATTGAAATTGGCGTGAGATTGTTTTCATTCCAGGAGAATGTCAGCTTGCCATTGACAACATACGAAGTCCCGAAATTGGCATTGGTCATGCTGGGCAAATTCATGTTTTGAACGCCGACAAATGCAAGCACCGCGCTGTCAAAAGCAACTGTTCCCTGCACGGAAATGATGGAATCAAAATGATTCACCCTGATGGGCACAATCACCTGCGAACCTTGGTTTCCCGTGAGTGAATCTGCAAAGAATTCAAATTGACCGGCAGGCATTGCCCATCCGCGCGTGCAGAGGAGCAAGCCAACAAAGATTCCGGTCAGGAGTGATTTCATCAGGCAAATTGAATTGAAGAGGAATCGTTGTCAGTCCCCTCCAAAGCCTTGGAGAGGACTGAACAACAATCTTGAATTGCGCTCAATGCCGCTTGCATACGCGTCACGCGGGATTATTCGCGGATGTAAACAAGACGGTAAGAATGGGATTCGCTCCCTGCCTCGATGCGCATGACATACGTTCCCGCAGCAAGCTGCTTTCCGTTGGTCGACGTGCCGTCCCACTTCACTTCATGCATGCCTTGCTCAAATACGCCGCCAAACTGATTCACCACTGTGCCACGCAAGTCGCTGATGGTAAACTGCATCTGACGGGTTTCGGGAAGATCAAAGCGAATGGTCGTCTCCTTGGAAAACGGATTGGGGAAGCTTGGATACCATTGTACCGCCGCGCCGCCTGCTTGCGCACCTTGGTCGCCGGCGACCTTGAACTGACCGTCGCGGGATTTGATCTCCAAGACCTCCAAATTCAAGTTGTAAGCCTCGGCAGCCACGCTGTTGCTTGTGGCGGTGATGGCCGTCGAAGTACCAGCCTCGCCGACGACTTTGAAACGCAGGTTAAACAGCGTTCCACCGTCTGGCAAGGTGATGAAATCGCCATTTGGCTCATTCCACGACACCATCAATGCACCCTGATCGATTTTGGATTCGCCAAAGAATGCCTCGGTTGCCATGCCTTCCTCGCCAACCAATTGCAGAACCGATGGATCCCAATTGATCGTGAACTGATAGCCGGCAATGGCCTGGAAGTCCTCGACCATGACAGGAATCGAAATTTCGTCACCTTTTTGGCCGGAGAAGTCTCCGAAGCTTACATACCGCTCCCCTACCGTCGCCGTCTTGGCCGTGTTTGGATTCCAAGACCAGTTCACGTCTCCCAGCTTAATGCCGTAGAAATTCTGATTGGTCTGGGTCGATACCGCCGGATAGTTGATCGTGGACGGGAAAGGCCATGGGCTGTACTGATTGGGGAATACGTAGCCGGCATCGACCATGGACCACAACCTGCCGCTGGGGAAGGTCAAGTTGGTCTGCAAAATCACCGTACGTGTAAGCACAATGTCCAAGGTGGTGACAGTCGAACTGTTGTTCACGTCGCCCGCAAGAATCTTGTAGGATGAATTCAACGTGTCAATGTTCAAAATGTGACGCTGCATCAACACAAGGTCCAAAGTCGTGACACCATTGTTGGTGACCGTATCATTGGCTTTCGTAGGTGTGAGCGTGTAGTTGCCGCCCGTGGTCAACCCTGCGAAGTTGAACTGACCATTGGTACCCGTCACCATGGAGGCATTGGTAGGTCCGGTCAGCGCAACCGTCGTGGTGCGAATCGTGCTTAATCCATTTGGATGCAAGATCGTACCGCTCAATTGGCTGGTGCCGCTGCCGTTGGAAACGTTGACGAGCGTGGTCGAGGCCGTGCTCGTACAACCATTGACGGTCGCGGTCACGGTGTAGGTGCCGCCCATGATCAAAGTAGCCCCGGAAATCGTTGGATTTTGTGCCGTGGAGGTAAATCCATTCGGGCCCGTCCAAGCATAGGTTGCACCACTCACGGTCGATGCCGTCAAGTTGATCGTACCACCGACAATCACAGGGCTGTTGCTGCTTGCAGTCGGCGCGGTTGGCAGCGCATTCACAGTCACCGTTGTCGGGTTGCTCGTGCTTGAGCATCCCGCAGCATTGGTGACTTGCACAGAATAGGTTCCCGAAGCGGTCACCAAAATCTGCTGTGTCGTTTGGCCACCAGGCAACCACGAGTTGCCCGAAGCCGCACTTGAAGTCAGCGTCACCGATCCACCTGCGCAGAACGTTGTCGATCCACCCGCCGTGATAGTTGGTGTTGGCGGCAATGGATTTACCACCACGGTCGTTGCCAAACTGGTCGCAGAGCAACCCGTGTTGGTCACTGTCACCGTATAAGTGCCGCTGCTACCCACCGAGATCGATTGCGTCGTAGCGCCCGTGCTCCAGACGTTTCCAGTTGCGCTGTTGCTGGTGAGTGTCACCGTTGCGCCTGCACAAATATTCACCGTTCCCGTCGGGTTGATCACGGCCGTGACCGGCTGCGTGATCGTGAATACGTTGTTGCTCACATCCACTTTCGTGCTTGCTGTAGCGTCCGTCACGCGAACCAATGCCTGTCCGGTGGCAATATTGGGTACAGTCCAGCTGTAGGTATTGGTGACCGTGTTGTAATTCGTAACGATCGTATTCCAACTATTGCCACCGTCGGTGGAGTACTCGATGTTAAACAATGTGCTTGTACCATTGGTGGTCCAAGTGATGTTTTGCGTCGAGCAGCCAGCCCAACTTTCACCACCATTGGGGGCTACAATCGTGACAGGAGGCGCGGTCGGCTGGACCGTGAACGAAAAGTCCGAAATGTCGCTTTTACAACTCGATGTGAAGTCCGTGACTCGTACGCGACAATTTGTACTGTTGATCACCGGAACCGTCCAAGCATAGCTGGAGGTTCCAGTATTGTAATTGGTCACAATGTTCGTCCAAGTCAAACCTCCATCAGTCGTGTAGTCAATGTTGTAGAAGTTGGATGCGTTGTAATTCACCCAAGTGATGTTGGTGACCGATCCGCTTTGGATGGTTGCTCCGAAGTTAGGATAGGTCACTTGGATACTTGGGCTGATCGTGAACAAGCTGTCGCTGATGTCGGTAAACAACGGATTCGCATTGTCGGTGACCTTGACCAAACATTGCGTGCTTGGTGTATTGGGGATCGACCACGGATAGTTCACATTGCTTGACCCACTTGCATAGTTGGCATTCACAATCGTCCAGGTGCTACCTGCGTTGGTGCTCAACTCAATTTTGTAGTTGGCCGAGGCGCCTGCTGTCCAAGTAATCGAAGACGAGGTGCAAGCGCGCCATGTCGAGCCTGAAGGACCATTCGGCGACACGATCATGATCGGTGGACGAATCTGGAAGACGGCATTGCTGATGTCATACTTGTAGCTGAACGTAAAGTCGCTCACACGCACGAGACAAACGGGCAATGGCACCAAGGTATTGGGAACTGTCCAAGCGTACGTTCCATTGTTGGGCGCATTGGCATTGATCAGGTTCCACGTTGCACCGTTGTCAGAGCTCCATTCGAGTTTGACCAAGGTATTGAGGAAACTAGGTGCAGACCATACAATGTTCTGCGATTGTCCCGAGTACCAAGTTTCACCGCCATTGGGCACTGCCAACAAAGGAGTGGGTTCGCCGATCGTAAATACCGAATTGCTTTGGTCCACGATGGCATTGTTGCTGAAATCCATCACTTTGAAGAGGCAGTTGGTACTCACCGTATTCGGCACTTGCCAAGGGAATGAGCCTGTGCTTGAAGGATAATTCGTGAGAATACGGATCCAGCTCGTACCGTTGTTGGTACTGTACTCCATGTTGTACTTCTGCGAAGTTCCGATAATGTTCCAGGTTACATTCTGCGTTGCTGTACCACCCATGCTCGTAATCATCGCATCCCAGCCAGCGCCGACGTTCCCAGACCCTGTGGTGAAGGCAAATGTCAACGCGCCAGTGCTGTGCGTGGAAGTGAGCGTCGGAGGCAATGTCGAACCACTGTAGGTACCCAAAACCGGTGCAGAGATATTCGGACCATTGTAAACACGGAGGAAGTCGCTCGAATTGTACGTGCTGAAGCTGTTGAAGGCGACACGCAACTTGTTCACAGGAACGTCAGGGTAGAAGGTTTTCACGATCACGGAACCCGAATAACTGTAGTTCCCCGTTGGGCCACCGGCGTCGTAGAAATTGCCCGTGTTCATCGTCTCGGTAATGTTGTTCATCACCCAGTTACTGCCTTGTGGCCCCACCGTCGCAGGGAAGACCTCTCCGCCATTGGGAACGGTGACCGTTACGCTCGATGTCAGTGTAAATGGCGCGTCGCTCACGTCACTGTTGCAAGCAACTGAAATATCCGTTGCACGCACCAGCGTATTCGTAGAATAAACATTCGGAATCAACCAGCTGTAAGAACCGCCTGAAGTCGAGGAAACGATCGTCGACCAAGAGGTGCCCCCATTGGTGCTGTATTCCAAACTCACGTTTGTCACGCCCCCGGAAACGGAGTACATGATGCTCTGCGTAGTTCCGGCAATCCAGTTTTCGTTGCCGTTAGGCGCTACGACCACCACATTGGTGGTTTGATTGACGGTAAAGACCGCATTGCTGACGTCTGTTTTGAGTGTGTCGCCTGCATCCCTTACCCTTACGATCATCTGCGTGGTGGAGATGTTAGGCACTTGCCATGAAAAGCTGGAGTTCGGCCCAGCACCACCATTGTAATTGTTGGCAATGGGTACCCAGTAGTGCCATTGTCCGAGCTGTAGGCAATGTTGAACAAGCCCGTGGTACCGCCATGCGCCCAAGTAAGGGAGGTGGTTACGCAGCCGTTGAACGTTTGACCGCCATTTGGGGCTGTCACCGTAACATGCGGTCTGAGCGTGAAGACAGCATTGCTCACATCGTTAAATGTGTTGTTGCTGGCGTCGCTGACGCGTACCAAGGCAGTCGTGCTCGGCGCATTCGGGATTGTCCAAGCATAGCTTCCCGTATTGGGTGTGCTGTTGGTGATCGTAACCCAAGTAGTGCCATTGTCGATGCTGTACTCCAGCTTCACGTTGGGAGATGGGTTAAACATGCTCACCCAAGTGATATTTGGGTTGTGCCGGCATACCAGATTTCGCCACCATTGGGTGACGACAAACTGCGAAGCTTGTCCGATTGTGAAGACTGAGTCACTTTGATCGACGATGGCGTTGTTGCCATTGTCCATGACCTTGAACCTGCAGTTCGTGCTCGGGGTATTCGGGACCGACCAAGCGAATGTTCCTGTTGAAGAAGGGAACTTCGAAAGGATGCGTGTCCAAGAAGAACCGTTGTTCGTGGTATACTCCAGATTAAATACCTGCGATGTACCCGTGATGTTCCAATTCACATTTCGTGTGGCGGTGCCCACGCTGGTAATGTAGGCTTCCCAGCCTGGGTAGGTGGTAGAGCCGCTGGTATTCCGGAATTCGAAGGTCAACTGACCAGTCGGGTTCGTCGCTGTATAGGTAGCCGGAATGCTCGTGCCGGAATATGTCCCGATGAGTGGAGACAAGTTGTTCGGGCCATTGAAGACTTTCAACTGATCATAGCTGCTGTAAGTGTTGAATGCCGTAAAGGTGACCCTCAGCTTATTCGTAGGAATATCGGGGGTGAAGGTCTTCGTGTAGGTCGTCCCACTATTGTAAAGATAGCTGCCGAGGAGGCCACCTCCATCATAGAAGTTTCCTGTGTTCAAAGTCACCGGCGTATTGTCCATCAAGTAAGTGAGTCCTTGCGTTCCGACCGTCGCCTGCCAGATTTCCCCGCCATTGGGTGCGGTGACTTGGATGGTCGAAATCAGGTAGAGGTTGCCGTTGCTTGCATCATTGTTGCAAGGGTTGCTCGAATCAACCGCACGCACCAAAGCAACGTTGGAATTCACATTTGGAACCGTCCAGTTATAAACGCCACCGGTATTGCCACTGACAATCGTGTTCCAGGTGACGCCGTTGTCTGTGCTGTATTCCAAATCTACAGTCGTGACACCGCCACTCAAGGAATAAGTAATCGACCGGACGGTGCCAGCCACCCATGCTTCGCCACCGTTGGGCGTGAGCAAGGTCACGTTGTTGGTAGGCGTAATTGTAAACACCGCATTGCTCTGATCGGTTTTCAAGGGGTCGCCTGCGTCCGTGACCCTGACAAGGCACTGTGCGGAATTGGCGTTGGGAACAGGCCATGCGATCGATCCGCTAGGACCTGCGCCACCGTTGTAGTTGTTCGCAATGGCAAACCATGTTGCGCCGTTGTCCGTGGAGCCGCTGATGTTAAACAGTCCAGTGGTTCCTCCATGTGTCCAAGTGATGACGCGGTTTGCACAGACCAGCCAGTTTTCGCCACCATTCGGTGAAGTCACCGTGACGTGTGGGGCAATCGTGAAATTGGCATCGCTGACGTCGTTGATCGTGCTGTTAGAGGTGTCGCTGATGCGCACCTTGCATGTCGTACTCGGGGTATTGGGCAGTGTCCATGCATAACTGCCCGTGTTAGGGGTGCTATTCGTGATCGTCGTCCACGTCGTTCCATTGTCTGTCGTCACTTCCAGCTTCACCGTCGGACTCGGCATGAACATCGATATCCAAGTGATATTTTGGGTGGTGCCAGCATACCATGTTTGTCCACCATTTGGTGCCAACAGCACCGGCAAAGCTGCTCCGATGGTGAATGTGGCATCACTCTGGTCAACGATGGCGTTGTTATTGTAGTCAATCACCTTCCATTTGCAATTGGTGCTTGGCGTATTGGGTACCGACCATGCAAACGAACCAAGTGTGGAAGGATAGTTCGTCAATATCCTTGTCCAGCTTGTGCCGTTGTTGGTGGTGTACTCCATGTTGAATTTCTGCGAAGTCCCGATGATGTTCCAAGTCACATTCTGTGTCGGTGTTCCGACACTTGTGATGTAGGCTTCCCAGCCCGGGTAGGTGGTCGACCCGCTGGTATTGCGGAATTCGAAGGTCAACTGACCAGTGCCATTCGTCGCCGTGAAAGCAGGTGGAATGCTCGTGCCGGAATAGGTGCCGATCAGCGGAGAAAGGTTGCTGGGCCCGTTGAAGACTTTCAGTTGGTCATAGCTGCTGTAAGTATTGAAAGCCGTGAACGTCACCCGCAGCTTATTCGTTGGAATGTCAGGCGTGAAGGTCTTCGTATAAGTCGCACCACCATTGTAGAGGTAGCTTCCGAGGAGTCCACCTCCGTCATAGAAGTTGCCTGTGTTCAACGTCACTGGGGTGTTGTCCATCGAATATGTGAGTCCTTGGCTACCGACAGTGGCCGGCCACGTCTGCCCGCCGTTAGGGTTGGTGATCGCGATTTGCGATACCAAGCTGAACACCGCGTTGCTCATGTCGGAGTTGCACGAGTTGGAGGCATCTGAAACCCTTACCAGTGATTGTGCACTGTTCACGTTAGGGATGGTCCAAGCATAAGCACCACCCGATGTACTATTGACAATGGTATTCCAGCTCGTGCCATTGTCTGTGCTGTATTCCAGATCCACAGCGGTCACGCCGCCAGAAACGGTATATGTGACGTTTTGGACCGTGTTGGCTACCCACACTTCCGCCCCATTGGGTGAAAGCAATTGTACATTGCTCGTCTGGCTGATATTGAATGTGGCGTTGCTTACATCTGTTTTCAGCGGATCGCCAGCATCTGATACACGAATCAATCCTTGGGTGGTTGTAATGTTTGGTACAACCCAACTGAGGGAAGAATTCGGACCTGCGCCACCGTTATAACTGGCTGATATCGTGGACCATGAAGTACCGTTGTCCGTGCTGAGTTCTATCTTAAAAAGTCCCGTGGTGCCACCATGCGCCCATGAAATGCTTTGAACGTTACATCCCAGCAAGTTCTGCCCACCATTTGGGGCAGTCACTGTAACATGAGGGGCGATTGTGAAGACTGCATCACTGACGTCATTGATGGTGTTGTTGGCGGTATCGCTGATGCGAACCCTGGCCGTGGTGCTCGGGTTGTTGGGGATCGTCCAGTTGTAAGAACCCGTATTGGGAGCACTGTTTGTGATCAGCAGCCAAGTGGCGCCATTGTCGATGCTGTATTCAAATTTGACCGTCGGGCTTGGCATGAACATCGAGACCCAAGTGATGGCTTGGGAGGTACCCGCATACCATGTCTGCCCACCATTGGGGGTCAGCAATACCGGCAAGGCAGATCCGATCGTAAACGTCGCATCGCTCTGGTCTACGATCGCATTGTTATCAAAATCCATGACTCTAAACAGGCAGTTTGTACTTGGCGTATTGGGTACCTGCCACGCAAATGTCCCGATTGAGGAAGGGTATTTGGTCAGGATGCGTGTCCAAGAAGTCCCATTGTTAGTGGTGTAATCCAAATTGTAGTTCAGAGAAGTACCCGTAATGTTCCAATTCACGCTACGGGTGGGAGTTCCTACGCTTGTAAGATAGGCTTCCCAGCCTGGATAAGTAGTAGAGCCGCTGGTATTCCGGAATTCAAAGGTCAACTGACCTGTGGGATTGGTCGCGGTATAAGATGGTGGAATGGACGTGCCGGAGTATGTGCCAATCAGCGGAGAAAGGTTGCTGGGTCCGTTGAAGACTTTCAACTGGTCATAGCTGCTGTAAGTATTGAAGGCCGTGAAAGTCACCCGCAGCTTATTGGTTGGGATATCAGGCGTGAAGGTCTTCGTATAGGTCGCACCACCATTGTAAGCATAGGAGCCGAGGAAGCCACCTCCATCGTAAAAATTACCCGTGTTGAGTGTGACAGGCACGTTGTCCATCTGGTGCACGAGTCCTTGCGCACCCACAGTCGCCGGCCAGACTTCTCCACCATTGGGAGCGGTAACGGCTACGGTTGAGATCATATAAAACACCGCGTTGCTCTCATCAGCAATACATGCGTTGGAGGCATCGGAAACCCTGATCAATGCCTGCGTCGAATTGATGTTGGGTACTGTCCAGATATAAGTGCCACCGCTTGTGCTGCTGGTGATGGTATTCCAGGACGTGCCGTTGTTTGTGCTGTACTCAATGGCCACGTTGGTCACCGGGCCGGATACGCTGTAGGTAATCGCACGGCTGCTATTGGCTATCCAAGCTTCATTTCCATTCGGAGAAAACACCGTGACGTAATTGGTGGGCGTGATGGTAAACGTCGCATCACTATTGTCCGTCTTGAGCGGATCGCCGTCATCCGTTACCCGCACAAGTGCCTGTGAGGAGGATGTGTTGGGCACCTGCCACGAAACAGAACCGTTTGGTCCAGCGCCTGAATTGACGTTGTTGGCTATCTGCACCCATGTCGCGCCATTGTCCAGGCTGTAAAAGACGTCAAACAACCCAGTGGTGCCACCATGCAACCATGACAAGGTCACGATAGAACAGCCTGCAAGGGTTTGTCCTCCGTTGGGCGATGATACCGTAACATAAGGACGAATGTTGAACACCGCATTGCTTTGGTCGTTGATGGTCGATGTGATCGCATCACTGATACGCACCCTCGCTTGCGTGGTCGGGGTATTGGGCAGCGTCCACGCATACGAACCTGTATTGGGTGTCGAGTTCGTAATCGTCGTCCAAGAGGTGCCGTTGTCGGTGGTGTATTCCAGCTTTGCGTTCAGACTCGGGTTGAACATGCTCACCCAAGTGATGTTCTGCACGGTCCCTGCATACCAATTTTCCCCGCCATTCGGTGCCAGCAACAATTCAGAGGCTTGCCCGATGGTAAAGTTGGCATCGCTTTGATCCACAATTGCATTGTTGTTATAGTCTACCACCCTGAACCGGCACTGTGTGCTCGGTGTATTGGGGACAGACCATGCAAAAAGGCCATTGGTGGATGGATAATTTGTGAGGATTCGCGTCCAACTTGTCCCCGTGTTGGTACTGTATTCCAGATTGAACTTCTGGGAAGTGCCGACAATGGTCCAAGTCACGTTTTGGGTGGCAGTTCCTACGCTTGTCAGATAGGCCTCCCAGCCCGGGTATGTCGTCGACCCGCTGGTATTGCGGAATTCAAAAGTCAACTGACCTGTGGCATTCGTCGCAGTGTAAGTGGGTGGAATGCTCGTGCCAGAATAGGTGCCGATGAGTGGAGACAGGTTGCTAGGTCCGTTATAGACTTTCAACTGATCATAGCTGCTGTAGGTATTGAATGCTGTGAAGGTCACTCTCAGCTTATTCGTTGGAATGTCAGGCGTGAAGGTCTTCGTATAAGTCGTACCGCCATTGTAAAGATAGCTTCCGCCGATGCCTCCTCCATCATAGAAGTTGCCGGTATTGAGTGTCACAGGCACGTTGTCCATGTTATAGCTCAATCCTTGGTTGCCGACTGTTGCCTGCCATATTTCGCCACCATTCGGAGCGGTGACCGTCACTTGAGAGACGATTGCAAAGTTGCTGTTGCTCTGATCACTGTTGCAAGCGTTGCCGGTATCTGTGGCACGAACCAAGCAAACGTTGCTGGGTGTGTTAGGAATCACCCAGTTATACACGCCACCCGATGTGCTTCCGATGATGGTATTCCAAGAGGTGCCGTTGTCGGTGCTGTATTCCAGATAGACCGTGGTGACACCGCCGCCCACCGAATAGGTGATTGCCTGTGTTGTACCCGTTACCCAGTTCTCATTGCCGTTGGGAGAGAGCAGGACGATGTTTGTGGTCTGTGTTGTGGTGAAAACGGCATTGCTCACATCCGTCTTGAGCACGTCACCGTCATCCCGCACACGGATCAGCCCTTGTAGTGTACCGATATTGGGCACCTGCCAAGGATAAGAAGAGGTTGGCCCAGCTGAACCCGCATTGTAATTATTGGCAATAACGCTCCATGTCGTTCCATTGTCCGTACTGAAGTCAATATCGAATATGCCTGTGGTACCACCATGGTTCCATACGATATTTTGCGTGCTACAGCCGGTCCAGTTCTGTCCGCCGTTTGGAGAGGTCACCGTTACATGTGGCCCGATCGTGAATACGGCGTCGCTCATGTCATTGCTTGTGGACAGGAGGGCGTCGCTCACGCGGACACGCGCCGTGGTGCTCGGGTTGTTGGGCAATGTCCAGGCAAAAGTACCGGATGCATTCGGCGTACTGCTGACGATGTTGATCCAAGTCGCACCATTGTCGATGCTGTATTCGAGTTTCACATTGGCGCCAGTGAAGAATGCCGGAACCCATGTGATGCTCTGCACGGTTCCTGCATACCACGTTTGACCGCCATTCGGTGCAAGCAGCAATGGATTCGCGGGGCCAATGGTAAAAACGGCATCGCTTTGGTCCACGATCCCGCCATTGGCAGCATCAGAAACCTTGACAAGGCAGTTCGTACTGGGCGTGTTGGGAATGCTCCAAGGGAAAGTGCCGGTGGAGGAAGGAAGCCCGGAGACGATCCGGATCCAACTCGTGCCATTGTTGGTACTGTAGTCGAGGTTGAATTTTCCGCTTGTACCGACGATGGACCAGTTCAGGTTTTGTGTCGGCGTTCCGACACTTACAAAATAGGCGTCCCAACCAGCGGCTGTGTTGCCAGAACCGGTAGTCCATGTGAAGGTCAGCGCGCCTGTAGCGTGCGTAGACGTGAACGATGGTGGAAGGGTGCTACCGCTATACGCGCCGACCAATGGAGATGCGATCGAGGGGCCGTTGTAAATGCGGAGGACGTCACTGGAATTGTAGGTGGCAAAGCTGTTGAAGTTGATGCGCAACTTGTTGGTGCCGACGTCGGGTGTGAAGGTCTTCGTCAGCACTGCACCGGAGGTATAGTTGCCGCCGGAGCCGCCATTGTCGTAAAAATTGCCCGTATTGGCGGTCAAGTTTACGTTGTCCATGTTCACCGACACGCCTTGAGATCCCACCGTGGCAGTCCAGTTTTGCCCACCGTTGGGTTGCTGCACAGTGATGGAGGAGAGGATGTAAAATACGTTGTCGCTCACATCCACCTTGCAAGTGGGGTCACCGTTGTCGCTGACACGGACAAGGCAGGTGTTGCTCGGCGTGTTCGGGATTGTCCAGTTGTAGGTATTGCCTGTGGTGCTGAGCGGATTCACGATGGTAAGCCATGATGCCCCATTGTTCGTGCTATACTCGATGTTATAGTTGTTGCTCGTACCGTTGGGCGTCCAAGTAATGGTTTGCACTGTACCGGTAACCCAACTTTGACCGCCGTTGGGCGATGTCAAAATGAGCGGCCCGGTGACCGTGAAGGTGGAGTTACTCACGTCCACAATCGCGCCGTTGGAACTGAGCTTGACCCGCACCAAAAAGCTGCTCGACGTGATGTTGGGGAGGGTCCAAGAATAGGTGCCGCCCGGCGAAAAGTAATTACTCGCGACAGCCACCCAGTTGGAGCCGTTGTCGGGCGAATAGTCGATGTCAAAGTAGGGACTGCCGATACCTGACATGCTCCAGGTAATGTTTCGGGCAGTACAGCCGTTCCAACTTTCACCGCCGTTGGGTGAAGTGATCGTGATCGTCTGCGCAGACAAGGATCCGGCAAAGACCAATAGGAAAGTCGCGAGCAAAAACGTGTGAAAATTCC
This sequence comes from Bacteroidota bacterium, assembly GCA_016718825.1. NCBI lineage: Bacteria > Pseudomonadati > Bacteroidota > Bacteroidota bacterium. Next base: position 107,987 of record JADKCL010000024.1, read on the forward strand.
GCATAATTCTGATCATAGAGGGGTAAACACCCAAAAAAGAACCGAAGTCCCGTACATTATTCCGTTGGTGTCATTGGCTTGCACCTGCCCCAAAAGGCGGCGCAAAGCTAAGACGATCCTTCGAATTCAACCACTTGCATCCGAAGATTTCAGGAGAAATCTTATCCCCAACCCTCGGAGATACCACAAGGCAGGCCATGACCTACCTCAAGCTACCTTCGTAAAGCTTGCAGACGGAATTTTGATCCTGTCAGATGAATGAGTGATTGGGGCTATTTGTCGCGTAGATGCACCGACCCATCTAGCATCCGGAAATGCATTCGAAGGAAGCTCCTCAAAAAAAGCGCCGCATGAACGAAGCCTTGCGGTTTCGGCTGATGGTAAGCAGCGCCCCGTCAGACATTTGCACTTGCCCGCCGTCGGTTTTGTGGTAGGCTTCCACATGGCGCAGGTTGGCAATATGGCTTTGGTGAATGCGGAAAAATCCATGGTCATTGAGCAGTTCTTCGTATTCGCCCAAGGTCTTGGACACCACGATCTTTCGGTCATGGCTCAAGATGAACGTCGTATAGTTGCTCGAGGCTTCCAGTCGAATGATATCTTCCATGTTCACGACCTTGAAGCCTTCCATGTTGCTGATCACGATGCGCTTGAGCTTGCCCGGCTGATCGCTGTAATTGTCGATCAATACCTTCACCCGTTGCTCGGTCGCTTCCTTGGTGCGCCGCGATTCCTTCTCGATGCGCTCGATCACGTTGCGCAGGTCCACGGACTTCACAGGCTTGAGCAAATAGCCGATCGCCGCAAAATCAAATGCCTTGATGGCAAAATTGTCGTAGGCGGTGACAAACACCACCTCAAAATCAATCGCGGGCAAGGCTTGCAGCAGGTCAAATCCAGTGCCCTTCTGCATTTTGATGTCCAGGAAAACGACATCCGGCTGATATTTCTCGATCGCCACCAAGCCCGTATCCACGTCATTGGCCTCGCCAACGATACTCACACGATCCGCAAAATGGCGGGTCAACAGGTCGCTGAGCAGAAACCTGGCATTTTTTTCGTCGTCGATGATGACTGCCCTGAGCATATTCCTTCCTTAATGGTAAGATACGGGGATTCTTAATGTGATCCTTGTGCCGCCCTCCGGCAATTGTTCGGCGAGCACCTCCCCTTCACTTCCCAAGCGTTCGAGGGTGATTTTCATGCCCTTGCTTTCGTGGCCGATCGAATTGGCTTTGGTGCTGCGCGAAGTTTCAATCCCAATGCCGTCGTCGACCACGGTGCAAATCAAGGTATTGTCCTGTTCGCCCATCTTCAGGTGAATGCCGACTTTCCCTTTGCCTGCCGAGGGCAAAATCCCGTGCCAAATGGCATTTTCGACAAAGGGCTGCAAAATCAAGGGTGGCAAATGGGTGTTGTGGATGTCAATGTCTTCATCTACCGTGATTTCGTGGTCCAATTGGCCTTCCAACCGGGCCTCCTCCAACCGCAGATAAAGTTGCAGCGTCTCCAATTCGGCGGCGAGGGAGATGCTTTCACTCCCGCTATGGTCCAGAATTTTGCGCAAAATGGTCGCAAAATCGCTCATATAATCGCCGGCGCGGTCCAAGTCGCCCTCGACATACAGCCTTTGAATGGAATTGAGGCTGTTGAAGATAAAATGCGGATTCATCTGCGCCCGGAGCGCCCGTTGCTCCAATGCCCGCTTTTTGAGGTTGAATTCGGCGGCTTCTTGGGCCATCTTCAGCTCGGCGTTGCGCTTACGGAAATATTGAAAAAGGGCAATCACGGCCAAAATCAACAACAAGGCGATCGCCGAGGTCGCAAACACGATCAACCACAAAGCACTTTTTTCGGCCTTGGACTCTGCATTCGCGGTCCGTTCTTGCAGCAAGAGCAGCTTCTGCGCATTTTGCTCCACTTCAAACTCCACCCGCAACCGCGAAATTTCCGACGTCGCTTTGTCCAATTGTAGCGAATCCTGCAATTCACGGAGCGCCTGATTGTACTGCAGTGCCTCGTCGGCCATTCCCTTCAGAATGTACACTTCCACAAGATTCCCCAACGATTCCAACACCGTTTCCGGGCGGTCGATCGATTTCCCCAATTCCACTGCGCGCAGGCTATTTTCCAGTGCGAGGTCCAGGTTGCCATTGGCGCGGTAGGCGTTTCCCAGATTGTTGTAACAGTCTGCCACCACGCCGGGCTGCCCTGATACAATCGCCAATTCCTTGGCCTTTTCGCTCATGGCAATCGAGTTGGCATAGTCCTTCTCACAAAAATAAGCGCTCCCGAGGTTCAGGTACTTGGGCGAAAGGTTACCACCTGATTCCAGTGCCTTCGCGGTTTCGATGGCTGTGCGGTAATGTTGTTTGGCCTTGTCGCATTGGTGCTGATGCAAATAGACGTTTCCGATGGCGTCCTCGGCGGCGGCATAGTTGGCCAAATCCCCCGCCTCGAAATGCAGGGCACTCGAATGTTGGAAATAGGTCATTGCCGAATCGTAACTGCCGATCTTGAAATAGGTGATGCCAAGGTTGTATTCGCAGTCGCGGATATCGCTGCCAATTTGGTCCTGCTGCGCCATATCCAGCGCTTTCAATTGCACCCTGACCGAATTCAGATAGTCGCCCTGGATTTCGTAAACGATGCCGGCATTCAAAAAAGCCTGAAACAACGACTTGCGCAAACCCGCATTCGCAGCTTCAATACCACCGAGTTTGAAGCATTCCAAGGCGCTGTCCAACTTGCTTTCGAGCAAATAACATTGCCCGACCACTTGATAGCTGCTTGCGATTCCACGTTTGTAATCCAGCCGAATCGACAATTCCAAGGCCCGTTTGGCATAGAGGATTGCCTGCTCCGCGTCTTCGTAGCGAAGGTAATTGGCGATTTTCTTGAGGCCAAGCACGGTGTTGGTATCCGCGGGCAATCGGGTCACGGCCTGTTTGAGGCTGTCAAGGTAATGCTGATCCTGCCCCTTTACCTTTGAATGACCAACCCAAAGCAGCACCATCATGAGCAGCAAACGACCAAACCCGCTGCTGCCAAAAGGCAACAACCGCATTTTCCGCGTCCAAGCGAAGGGGGTTTTCATCGAGGGGATTCGAAATTCAAAACTGCTACCGCGCAGGCCAAAAGACGGCCGACAGACCGCATCCTGCAAAACAAATGAAACTCCTGCATTGGGTCAAGCCAAACAAGGTTTAGTATTTGGTGGTGTTGATGCCGTAAGCGGGCGCATTGTTTGAGCATCCGGGAAACACCCGTCCATTCCTGAACAATCCCGACCATTCCTGAACTTCTGCACCACATTCGCATCCAATTCCGATATCCTTGCCCTGAATATCGATCTATAATTTGTATGAGAATCACATTTACGTTTTTCTTTGTTGCCCTTTTTGGACTTTCCGCTGCGAAGGCGCAGACGTTTCAATGGGCGAAACAATTGGGGGGTATCAGTTCGCAGAAAGGCACCTCGGTTGTCGTGGATGGTGATGGCAATGTCTATTCCACCGGCTATTTCTACGATACCACGGATTTTGATCCCGGAGTGGGCGTTTATCACATGACATCCAATGGTACCTTGGGAGCATCCTATATTTCCAAATTGGATGCTGTCGGCAACTTTGTCTGGGCAAAAAAAGTCCAAACCAACAGCCAGACTTGGGCTTGGGGCATCGACCTTGACCAAAACAACAATGTCTATGTCACAGGCCAGTTTGCAGGTACCGGGGACTTTGACCCGGGAGCCGGAACTTTTAATATGACATCCGCATACGGTGCGCAAATTTTTGTTTTGAAGCTGGATGCTGCAGGCGAATTCGTTTGGGCCAAAAATTTCATTACCAATGGATTATCAGGTGGCGAAAGTGTAGGAAAACGCATCAAAATCGATCCCTTGGGCAATATCTACACGGCGGGATACTTTGTGGATACCGTGGACTTTGATCCAGGTGTTGCTACCTTTCAGCTCGTTTCCAACGGAAATATTGATATTTTCATCTCAAAACTCGATGCTTCCGGCAATTTCGTTTGGGCAAAAAGCTTTGGAGGCATCGACAGGGACGAAGTTTACGATTTGGAACTCGATGATGTTGGAAACGTCTATACCACGGGAGGCTTCAAAGACAGCGTCGATTTTGATCCGAATGGCCCCGCCTTTGACTTGTATTCATTTGGCAGTGAAGTTTTTATATCCAAACTGGACGCCTCGGGCAACTTCGTATGGGCCAAACATTTTGAGGGTGGTGCCGGGGACTATTATGGCCAAGGAATTGCCCTGGATGCCGATCTCAATGTCTATACGACTGGCTATATCAACAGCAGCGTCGATATGGACCCGGGTCCAAATTCACTTTACATGGGAAGTGGCATTGGTGTGATTTTCGTTTCAAAATTGAATGCCAATGGGGATTATGCTTGGGCCAAAGTCCTACCCACCTCCGGCTTTGGCTACGGCAATGCCATAGCGGTCAATGCCAACAGCGAAGTTTACATTACAGGTGGATTTATGGGCAATGGGGATTTTGATCCCGGTGCAGGCACCACGACCTTGACTGCAGTGGGCAACATGGACGTTTTCATCCTGAACCTTGACAGCGCCGGCGGATTCATGAACGTCTGGCAAATGGGCAGTAGCACAACCGATCGTGGCGAATCGATCTTCGTGGATGCAACCAGCAGTATTTACACCACGGGGACTTTTGGCGATTCCGCAGATTTTGACCCCGGCGCAGGGACACTGACATTGACCTCGATGGGTAATTTTGATTCTTTTGTTCAGAAAATCGGGAATTGTCTTCTGAATACCAGCGTGACAGTAAGCGGCAATACGCTCTCTGCCAACCAACCAGGCGCCTCCTACCAATGGATGGATTGCAACCTGTTTGCCCCGGTTTCAGGCGCGAATGGTCAGAGCTTTACGCCGAATGCAAGCGGCAACTACGCTGTGATCGTGAGCCAAGGCACTTGCGCGGACACATCCACCTGCACGACGGTCACGATCACGCAGACAGACGATGCCTTGGCAGCCGCTGCCATTCAGGTTTACCCCAATCCCGCAACGGAAACCCTGAATATCCAATCGCTGGAAGTCATTGAATCCATTACCCTCACCAACATGTTGGGGGCTGTGGTACAAATGGAAACCACCCATCGTTTTTCGGTCGCGGCGCTGCCGCAAGGTGTTTATGTGCTGCGCATTCAGACGGCGTCGGGAATGAAAAATGCACGGTTTATGAAGCGTTAAGCGGCGAATCGGCATTTTTGTTCTTCGAAGAGCAGCAAGTCCGAATTTTACAACATTGGCTGCCTTGTTTGCACACAAGATTGCTCCTCCATCGCGCGAGGCAGTCATGGTAAAAAATAGATGCAAGAAATGGGTATCGCGTTCCCAATCTTCTGATATTTGTCCAAAGAACGATCGGAAGAGAGTATGAAAAAAAGCACGACGCTCGGTCACAGTACCGTGAGTATTCATCGTATCGGCCTAGGCTGCATGGGCATGTCGGAGTTTTATGGATCCTTTGACGAGGCCGAATCCATTCACACCCTGCACAAGGCCATCGACTTGGGCGTCAACTTTTTTGATACGGCAGACATGTATGGCAGCGGCGCCAATGAACAACTCTTGGGAAAGGCCTTCAAAGGGCGCTGGAATCAGCTCTGTTTGGCGACCAAATTTGCCGTCATGCGTGGGCCCAATGGCGAATTCCTGGGAGTGAATGGAAAGCCGGATTACATTCGGCAGGCTTGCGACCAAAGTCTGCAACGATTGGGCGTCGAGGCGATCGATTTGTATTACATGCACCGCAAAGATCCGCAGGTAGAGATCGAAGAAATCGTGGGCACCATGGCTGAGCTCGTCAAGCAGGGAAAGGTGAAGTACATCGGTCTTTCTGAGGTAGATCCGGAAACGTTGCGCCGAGCGCATGCCGTGCATCCGATTTCGGCCCTGCAAACGGAATATTCGTTGTGGAGCCGTGAGCCGGAACAAGAATTGTTGGCGGTCTGCCGCGAATTGGGCATCACCTTTGTCGCCTACAGCCCCTTGGGACGCGGCTTTTTAAGCGGTGCAATTCAGAGCCGTGCTGATTTTGAGCAAGGGGATTTCCGACTAGTCAATCCTCGTTTTACCGACGAGGCCATCCAGGAAAATCTGAAATTTGTCGAGGTGATCCGGGAGATAGCCCAAAACAAGGGCGTGACCACCGCACAAGTGGCCCTCGCTTGGATCCTGACTCAAAACGATGAAATCACGACGATTCCCGGAACCAGGAAGGTCCATCGCTTGGAAGAGAATCTGGGTGCCTACAACGTGGAATTGACAGCCGCCGATTTGGCGATCATTGCAGGAATGTACTGCGACGACGGTCGGGGCGCGCGGCATTGAACGGGGCAAAGAGGGCGTTTTCCATCATCGCAGAATTTGATCCAAGCGCAATCGGGACCTTCATCATTGATGCTGCTCCCGTCCTGCCCTGATCTACCTGAAACGCAAAACAAGGCCAATTGGAACTGAGATCCGAACGGATCGCGCGCTCCATGACCTCCACCTAGCGCAGCCAAGCGGCAAAATCATCCCCTTGGCAGCCTCAGAAATTGTCTTTGGGGCCCATGCTCGCAACGGCATCCACGCGCTGCCCTTCCCAAATCCGGCGGAGGAGATAAAAGAGTCCCACGGAACAGAGGATTCCGAAAGGCATCGCGATCAAACCCACCACGAAGTCGTTCATGTCGTCGAGCGTGCCCGGGCTGAAGATTTCGAGGGTGATGCCGAGCAAAATGCCAAACAAAAAGGTGCCTGCGTAATAGGTCACGACCCCCAAAATGGCAAATGGCCAGGGGCTTTTTTCGTAAGTGTTGGCCAAATCGTAGAATCTCTTGCCAATAAAGTAAAGTAGAATGAGTCCTAGCATGGTATTATCCAGTTAAAGAGGTTTCACTTGAGGTAAATGCGCCAACTTCCGACCAAAGCACAACAAGGGAAAAGGAATGCACCTCCCGGCTTGCCCAATGGTTCATCAACTGTGCGGCCATGAAGTTACAAAAGGTCGCGGGAATTGCAAGGTGGGGAATGGGGTGCAATTGCAAATGATGCCCTCCCTCCTATTGGCCAATGCCAATCTGCCCTTGTTTTCCGTTGCTGCTGAAGAATTTGCCATCATCCTAATGCACACACAAAGTCCGAAAGTGCCCTCAGCAGTTTGCCAAATCACGTGGCAGGGCCTATCTTAGACGATATTTCAGATCAGCAATGGCGCGGCAAAGGTTGAATGTTGGTGACATATTTGAATTGCCTGATGGCCATCTCGTCATCGGTCTTTACACGCGCAGTGATGAACTTCGGGATCAGTGGAGGAACACCCCGATTCCGGATGTAAAGTCCCAATACGAAGGGAAAAAGATTCATGTCTTTGGCGAAGGCTATCAGTTTGAAACCGAAGTACTTGATGTTGACATTTCCAATTCGATTGCCGACTTCAAGAATGTCTTCCTGAAATTGGACAACAATGAATGGACGAAGCGGATTCAGATTGATGATGCGGTGGAAGTGGAGGTGTGACGCAGGGTAAATCGATCTAAATTGCGACAATCAACCAGCGCAATATGCAAGTGAACAAGCCACATCAGATGTTGGTTACGCAAGGTTTGATCCTCAAACCCATGAGCGCTTCCCAACCACCCTCCGCATCGGCCGCGCGGCCCACTTTCGCTGCCGCCATGCTGGTTCCAATGGTATTGAACGATACAGCCTCGCGGGCCTCCTTTTTATCGGCGAGTTCGTAGATGTGAAAACTGCCTTGCCGGGCTTCACCAATATTCAAATTCCCTTCTCAATGTATTTGTAGTCTTCCATAAACCTGATTCTCCGGTTTTCAGTTCCTGGGTGAGCAGTTGTTCTTGCGCATCATAGCGTAAACGACAGTGGGTGGAATTTGGGGTATGATGTGAAGTGAGGATACTTTCTGTCAATTTCCCGTCCGTGTCGTAGCTAAATTCCTCCGATTCCCGCTGAGAACCCATTCGAAGTTCGCGCGTGGCCATTTGGGAGCCTTGATAGGTCCAAGCCTCAATTTCGGTCGTATCGATTTTTCCTCGCCCGAAAGAAAGAACGAGCTTTTGAATCAGATGATTCTCCTTGTCATAAGCATACTTTGTCCTCGTCTCACCTGCAACGCCCCGAATCGTTCGGATGGTTTCCTGCAAACAGCCAGACGCATCGTATTTGTACTTGGTTCCGCCGACATTCATTCCGGTTTCGTCAAATTCATTCATTTCCAGGACATCCCCGTTGGGTGCTAAATTCTCTTCCATCATCAGGAAGGTGGGACCTGCCAATCTAGCCATCAAGGGTGCATGCTCATGCCAAGCTTCACGCGTTTTTGGGAACCCGTTGACGGAACAGCCGTTGTTCAGGTCTGCATAATCTGGAAGGATGGACGTTACAACTCCTTTGTAGGTGGCTGCTCGTTGCGTTCGGGCTTCGGGTGTTTCATACTTTTCGATTACTTGTAAAGTGCCAGCCTGCACGGTACACTCCAGCCTGCAAATTGAATCGCCGCTGTACCGAACCGTTGTGATGCACAATGCTTCGAATATTCCATTGTATTTCCAGAAGATCAACCTCCCCTCCCGATCAAAATGCCGAACTGCAGAGACTTTCCCATTGTTGTAGGTACGTTCAACCTTCACACCGGACTTTGGTGCCGACGATTGCGCAGTTGCGCTCCCGATGCAAGTCAGAATAACGACGACGGCAAAAACGAATGATTTCATGTTTCAAATTAGTTTGATGGATGAAGATAGCTGGCTAAGATTGGATAAGCAAATATGCTTGGTGTGGTTGGAAACGGAATTTCAGCCATGACTCGTTTTAAATCAATACAATGCAAGAAAAATTCTGCCTAAATTGGTACTGCGTGCAACTGTATCAAAATCCCTCGGTTATTCTTGCGGTTAACAGTTGGCTGAAAAGGCTTACGCTGTTGCCCCCTCGTAGATGTGCCGGAACGCGGGACTGAATTGGGCACAATGCTGAGATGGCCTTTTGATACTGCGGCAAATCTGTTTCTTCTTCGAAGGGAACCCATTATTGAGATAAAAAATGAGAATCTTTTACACCTTCCTTCTGATCTGCTTATGCCTCACGGGCATGGCTCAAACAAATGTGCGCGGCTGGTACGCCAAAGGTCAAGTGTGGATCGTATGGGAAGATGTCCCGCCGACACCGGAGACTTACGCCATCTATTCCAGTCCAAGCCCGTTTACGAGCACGAACGCTGCCGCGCTCACGGGCAGGCTGTTTGAGGAGGAATGGCTCCCATTCGCAGGTCGGGAACAAATCGCGCCCAATGCCACCTACCGCATTCCCAATGACTCGGGCAGTACCTATCAGTTGCTGAGCAATGAAGGCGTGTTTGTCTTTACGCCGCATCAGCAGGGGCAGCTGTATTTTGCCGTTGTGAAATGGGGCGATACGGCAGCTGTGGCCGGCGTCAACCGCACGGCCACGGCGGTCACATTCCAATACGATCCGATCGGCGACCCCGTGCAATGTCACCACCAAGGTTCGTTTGCCTCTCCTTTTGCGCCGGCTTATACCTGCCATGCCTATTATATGTGGGCGGATGGTCGGCAAAATCAATGGGAAGGCCGACCGGATTTTCCCGTAATGGCCAACGACTACAAAAATGGGATGCCCAGCATGTTTTTGGTGAGCGCGCCCCCGAGTTTGGATACCACGGTCGCGATTCCCGAAACCGTTTGGCTGCATGGCGGTGGCGGTACAGCCCATCAATCGATTGCCGGTTCGCGGCCCATTGTAGGCATTCTCCCCAACAAAGGCATCTTGGTCGCGCACAACGACGATCTTTTTGGCTACCGCGGCGCGAATCCACCTTCTACGGAACATGTTTCTACGCACTTTGGATGGCGCACCACTTGGAATCCGTTTGACACCAACAATTATGGTTTGACCAACGATACAGTGGTAAATTATACACAGCGACGGTACCATTGGATTGATCAGTGGCTGATTGAGAATTGGAATGTGGATCCTGCGAATATCAACATCAATGGCCACAGCATGGGTGCTTATGGTTCGACGGCCATGGCGAAGTCTTATCCGGAACATTATGCTACGCTGACAGCCTTTAACAATGGTTTTGAGGGCATTGTCGCGGATACCGGAGCCGCTGTTTTGTATGGTATCAATCCGCCGATGGCGCCAACGCCATTGCGCGACCGGAGTGGAGCCACCGTTTTGCTCGGGACTGTGTTTGATATTACGCACCGCAATGCCGCGGCCCGTGATTTCCCCTTGATCCGGATATTCAACAGCAAAAATGACCTCGATGGAACAATGAAATGGGATGCTTTGATCGTTCAACAATTCAAGGAAGCCGACTCCTTGGGTTTTGGGGCACAACTGAATTGGAGCGAACGCGCACACGGGATTGACACGGGTCCTGCCTACTCTGACCATTGGCATCACGGAAATTTTCCGACGACGCAAACCGCCATGGACAATGTTGCCGTCGAAGAAACCTTCCGGTCCGACCGGTCTTTTCCGGCATTCTTCAACCATCGGTACGACCCGCTCAACAATGATCCCGGCGATGGTACGCCCGGCACGTTTCCCGCAGGCGATGGCGACGATTGGGGCACTTGGGGTGGATGGCACCGTTGGCAATGGGACAGCATCACCGACATTCCGAGCACTTGGTCAGTGACAGCTTGGTTGGAGTCGAATGCCGTTTTCATCGATGACAATTGCCCGCTTCCGGAACTGACGTCAGAGTTATCGATCCGCAAACCGCAACAATTCAAGCGTGCTTCCGGAACACAGTTGGATTGGACCGTGAAGGAATATGGTACAGACAGCCTGCTACAAAGCGGATGGGTAATGGTATTTCCCGATTCTGTTGTTGTGCTCCCAATGGTCACCGTCTATCCGGAAAACATTCGGAAAGTTGTCATTACCGTGGAGGATCATGCGATGTCCAGCGAAGACGGCCTGGCAGCGAACGTTTTCCATTCCGTAAAAATCTTCCCGAATCCATCTACGGCCGGCGCCCAATTGGAAGTAGCTGTGGCAAGAGGCGTCGAATGTGAAATCAAGGCGATCGCATTGGACGGAACATCTTCGGCCTTCACGACGCGCCTTTCGCCCGGAAAAAATCAGGTTTCGTTGTCGCCATTTGATGCATTGCCCTCGGGTTTTTACGTGATTGAGATCCTGGCGAATGGAAAAAGGGAGGTGCGTAAGTGGGTGAAGGTAGTTTGCAATTAGAAGTTAGCAGGTAGCAGTTGGGAATTGGAAATGATCGTTGCTTGGGCGATGCTCATTAAAAGTGGCATTGCCGACATGGCGGAACTTGGCGTTTGAATGCGCTTGATTCCGCAAGGTACACCTTCAAGGAGGCCTGGACGAAAACGCCCGTCTTTGACGACGATTCCTCACTTCCATATTTTTGGACGATGCGGGTGAAACTGCCTCCTTGTTACCGCCATGGCTTATCCACCCTAGCCCAGAAAAGCACCCAACCGCCATAATTCTGATCATCCCACTAGCGAAAGTGAAGATGGTTTGCGAATTTGGCCAAACCGTATACCTGTGTTTTTTTGTAAAGGCTTTTAACGAAATCATCCAATGAAGAAACATCTATTGACAGCATTGTTTGTGGGGATCACCCTCTCTGGATTTTCCCAAGCCCTCCAATGGGCTTACAGCTTTCAAAATCAAGCGGTCATGGAAGCAATGACCGATGTCGCGGCCAACGGAACCGACCGGTTTGCCATCATCGGCAACGGCAATTCGGGCATCAGCATGGATCCGATTGGCGGCAGTCCGATGTACAATTCGAGCGGCAATTTTATCGCCTGCTACAATGCCAATGCTGCCATCCAATGGATACAACCCGCTGTCGGGAGCACGTTTGGCGTCCAATTGGCGGCGAATGGAGATGTCTATGTCTGCGGCGGATTCTCGGGCACGCAAGACTTTGATCCGGCAGGCGGCAGCTTCCCGCTCACGGCCACCGGTTTTGACAGCTACCTTCAGAAATTCAATGCCGACGGGACATTTGCCTGGGCTGCAGCGGCCTCGGCCGAAGGCACAGCCTCCGAAATTGAAGTTTTGGCCGATGGCCGCATCATCGTGGCCGGCCGCTCCGATGTCGATGCCACGGTGACACTCAGCAACAGCAGCACAGTGACGCTGCTCAAGGGCGTATTTATCCTGGAATTCAGCGCGACCGGCAGCCTTACCAATGCCTTCAGCATCTCCGTGCCCGCCCCTGCGGGATACGGTTATGTGTATGCGCTTACTTCGGATGCGAGCAACAACGTCTATCTCGGCGGGAGCCTCGACGGCATTGCCGACTTCGACCTCGGCGCAGGCACAGCCAACAATGTAGCAACAAGTGCTTATGATGCTTATTGCGTGAAATACAATTCCAGCTTTCAATTGCAGTGGTTTCGGCAGTTTGGAGACGACAATACACCGACGGGTTGGGACAAACTGCGTGGCTTGGCGGTCGATGCCGCGGGCAATGTTTATGCGGGCGGCGAATTCACCTGGACCACGGACTTTGACATCGCAAATCCGGGAACGCATGTCTTGATTTCCGATCCGGCATCGCAGGCGCCGAGTGGATTTTTGTTGCAGTGGAATTCGGCGGGAGCCCTCAACTGGGTCAAGAAAATCGGAAACAACAACGGCGGCATCCCGACGGAGTCAGCCCAAGTTGCCGTGACACAGATCGCGCTTCAAAACAACACGCTCTACGCCGGCTTCGAAGGTTGGGGCTATTGGGATGTGGATCCGTCGGGCAGCAATACCATCCTGGAGGTCGGCGCGGTGGCAAGTCCGGGCATCGGTTTCGGTAAATATTCAGATGCAGGCAATTACCTCGCGGCTTTTTCGATCGATACCAATGCAGCGAGCAGCGGACTCACGACGGTGGGTTTTGGCATGCTGGGAACGGATCAATTCGTGACGGCTGGCAAATTCAACAAGCGTCTGGATTTTGATCCTACGGGCGGCAGCACCTTCCTTCAAACCGATGTCAATGGCGGCTTCTACGAATTTGACAACGACCTCTACATTGCGAAATATGGCTTCGGAGGCATTACAGCAGTCAACGAGCGCCCATTGGGTTCTTCGTTTCAATTGTATCCGAATCCGTTCCAAACGCAATTGTGGGTGGCTCAGGATGCGAATCAGAATCCGTTGCGCGTCAACATCTACGATGCACAAGGCAAATTGATCGCCACAGCAATTCCAGATATGCAGGGCAGCATCAATACGACCGACCTGCAGGCGGGCTTCTACACCGTGGAAGTGCTTTCGGGTTCCTCCCAGCGCGATTGCTTTAAAATGGTCAAAGCTGGAAGCAGCCGCTGAGGTAAGGCAGGTTGCAGTTGGGAATTGGAAATGATCGTTGCTTGGGCGATAATCATTAAAAGTGGCATTGCCGACATGGCGGACATACGCGTTTGAATGCGCTTCCTTGCCCCATCGGGTCACACCATTTTCTGATTTTTTGAGATATTTGCTGGCTATGCGCCGGTATTTTTTGATCCTTCCGCTTTTCGTGTTGCTTCTGATGCAGCATTTTGGCTCCTATGCCCAGGCTGTGGATACGGTTTCCATCGTTCGACTGCGGCATCAGGAAGCGCCGTTGGGTCGGAAATTGCTGCGCGCGGAGCTGATTGGATTGGGTGCGCAGGGCGCCACCACGGGGCTTTTGTTCGTGCTGCCACGCGATTTTACGAATTGGTCGCTTGATTCCGCAAGGTACACCTTCAAGGAGGCCTGGACGAAACCGCCCGTCTTTGACCACGATTCCTGGGTATTCAATTATGCTGCCCATCCTTACTCGGGAGCCTTCATGTACAACACCATGCGCAGCCAAGGTGCAAAACCGCTACCCTCCTACCTGTTTGCCACCGGCCAGAGTTTGATTTGGGAATTCATGATCGAATCCTGGGTGGAACGCCCGAGCATTCAGGACTTGATCATTACTTCCAATTTGGGTTCCCTGCTGGGGGAAGCCATCCACCGCGCCACCCTGCGCATGAAACGCAATGGCTTCACCACCATCGAAAAGATCTTCGTGATCGTCTCCAATCCCGCCTATTGCATCAACAACGGACTGAAATGAGAATCCGTGGGTAGGATCGCGGTTGAGCATCCTGAACGCCCTTGGGAATGGCACTCAGGCATGGAATTTGAGACTTCCAAGAAGTTTATCGATTGAAAAAGTGCACTTTACGTGTGATGGATTTCCGCACCGAAGCGCATAGCCGCCGCAGATGCATGCCGCTTTTTGGTAGCCGGCGTGAAAGCGAGCTTGGTCAATGACGGCTACGGTAGGAGAAACGCCGGTCATTGTACAGCAAAGATGCCCCCCCCTCGTTGACGGAAGCATGGATGCGCACGGATCCGATTTCTCTCAAAAATGCCATGAACACACTTTGGCGAATGCAATAGATATTCTAACTTGTCGTCGTTACCCTATCGTTCCAAGTTTGGCAAGGTTTGTACCGCGCCTTCGAATCAAAAATTGTCAATTGCCATGAGTGAAAGATCAGAAATTACCCGCACGCCACTCACAACGATGGAAAATGGCGAGGGCGGCGAATCCGAAGGACGCAGCTTGGCTCCTCCAGCCTTTTCATTGACCGCAAGCGCTGCAGCCTCTCCTCCTGCTGAAGGCGGCGCCGGTGTCGCACAGTTGACAGCCGGCGAAACCGAAGCTGCCTCCGAACCACTTGCACCCGCTGTGTGGGACGAATTTTACCGCGAATTCAACCGTGAATTTGCGCCTGTGCTCCAAATTCTCGGGCCCGACGAGCACGAAGGCGGCGAACGTGTGAGCCTCGCAAAGCTGCGCACGAAGTTCTCGCCGCGTGAGGTTCGCCTGCTCCTTGATTTTTGCCGCACACAATTCATCCCCGACGGATTGTGGAACACCGGAGAACATTGTGAGACGGATGCCCGCGAGCGCATCCTATTGGCCTCTCATATCCTAGACCAAGGCCACATACGCCACGGAAGCATGGTGGAGGATTTGCATGCGCGCATGTGCGGGCACTGGGCCACGCTTGTTTATGCTTATGCGGGCACCACACGCGAAGTTGGTCCCTCGGCAAGTGGGGTCATGGGCAATTTTGATCACAGCGGCCATGTCGTATTCGGGACCGGTACGGTAACTGGCGAAATGGGTAGCCGTGTGGAACTCGATGCGTTACCGGCTGGGCAACAAGACGATATCGGCGAAGTTCAAGAAGGAACGGGCCATGCGACTGCCATTGCTGCGGCACGTGCAAGTGGCGATGCCGAACGCTTGCGGCGTTTTGCCAGGCTCAGAGGCATTCCGTCCGGACAGTTTGATGACATGAAGGCAGGTGATTGGCTTTGGATCTACAACGGAAATGGATCCGGACTTGGAGCGCATAGTATTATCTTCTCGCATTGGACCACTGACTTGGTAGCAGGTCCACAAGGCGGAATGTGCCGGAAGGGAGTCGCTTACAGCCAAGGACATCCTGCTGAGGGTGGCAGGAGACACGAAATTGAGGTCGGAGACAGATTTTATTTTACCGAGACGCCCTACCGTTGCATCAGCCCGATCATCAATTGGATTCACATCAATGACGAAGCCCATGCCGCAAGTACGATCGAGGAAATCCTGCTGATGGATCCGCCTTCGCCCGAGGCGGAGGTGACGGAAGCTCCGCCACGTGGCAGGCGTCCACGACGCGACATGAGTGTGCGCGGTCGTAACGAAACGCTGTTGATGCAAGCAGCGCGCGGTAGCGAAAGCATCAACGTGCAGGGACTTTATGCTGACCTCATCGCGGAAATCAATGGCTACATGGGTATTTTGGCTCCCCGCATGAGCGCCCACCAAATCTCGGTGATCCGTCCTTACTTGGAACCAAGAACGGGCGATACCATTGACTTCAACTACCTTGAAATTTTGGTTCGCCTCATTCAGCGCCTGAAACCGATGGCGACGAATGCCGCAATATTGACTGCCAATACCGCTTCCACGGAAGACGGCGTCGCTGAGCGGTATGCACGTACAGCGCCCGCCCGCCTCGCAAGTATCGGCACGAACAATGCCATAGCGCGCGCAAAAATCACGGAGCTTTCACCCACGCTTGATGCGATGTTGTTACTCGCCGATGACTTTACCGGGCATGCACGCCTCACGGAAATTGCCGCGCTCTTTACAATGCTCCAAAGCCAATATGACGAAGTACAGGCAAGTTCGGTACAAGCATTGGAAGGGGAAAGACTCGCGACCTCCTTTGCAGGTGGCGAAGGATTGGCAGCCGAGATCCAAGCGGCCATGCAGCCCACCGAAGCAGGTGGGGAACCCTTGAGCCGCGGTGCAGCATTTGAACGTGTATTGGCGGCGCACGGCATGGATTTGGGACAGTATGACCGCGCAACGAATGCAGCTTCAGCCTTCGCCCGAGGCGCTGTAGGGATCGTGTCCACGCTCACCACCCTGCAACAAACCCTAGGTGGCCCCACTCGCCGGATACCAGCCATTCGCAGTTACCGCGTACTCTTTCGGGATGCAGCTCCACAAATCGCCCGCCTGCGCGTGCTTTCGCGCACCATTCGCGAAGGAAACCGTGCCACTGCGAGCTACCACCTCGCCCACCCTGGCAACATCCGTGGTGCGGATACCACGACGGGGGTTACGGGATTGCTCGGGGCTGTAAGGCCGGTTGGAAGGTTGAGGGGATTGGTTAGAGGGGGGTGATTGAATGCCGAAACTTCAGATCGAGTAACATAATATCGATGATTGGCAAAATAACGATCTGCGATTGTCACCACCATAATTTTGACATGCGATACATTTACGGAATGTAATTCGATGATGGTCAATTCGTCTTGCATTCCTTTGGTCAGAAGGTTGATGGACCATTCGTGGCCATCGATGGTAGGATGATAGGCAAAAAAAAGGCCCACTCGGGGAGCAGGCACACCAGTTTCATAACTGCGGTCACTAGGACCTTGTTGTGATAAGATGACAATGCGAAGGTAACAAAGACTTTCGAGAATCCAAAACATTGTTAAATTGCAGGTGAATCAAATTTTAAATTCACCATGAATAGAATCCTTTCACTTGACCTTGGAACAGCCTCAATCGGTTGGGCAGTACGCGAAAAGTCTCATTCTCCTTCCATTGAAGACATCATTGAAAGCGGCGTTGTCATTTTTCCAGAGGGCTATGGCTCTGTAAAAGGCAATCAATTCTCCCTGGCTTCCGAACGTCGCAAAAAAAGACTGATTCGTAGAGGATACTACCGGCGGAAACTTCGCAAATATGCGACACTCAAAGTATTGATTGAAAACGGGTTGGTCCCATTATCGATCGAGGAGCTTCGGGCTTGGATCAAACCTGCCCGCGGTGAGCAAGCCATGTATCCTATCAATGAATTGTTTCACAAGTGGCTGAGGTTGATTCCTGCGAATGGGCCGCTGCGCGCTACTGCATTTGCCAATATTTATCAGGTGCGTGCCGCAGCGATTAACGGAAAGTTGAATCACTACACCCAGTTCGGCTTTTCAGAAGCACAGTTGCTCGGCCGAATTGTTTACAATTTCGCGCAAAGAAGGGGATTTCTCAGCAATGCCAAAGACAATCGTGCAGCATCGGATACCGGCAAAGTCAATTTAGGGATCCAAGCCCTCAAAGCAGAAATGGGCGACAAAACGATGTCGGAGCATTTCGCGACCCTGAATCCCTTTGAGCAAAGAATTCGTGGGCGATTTCTTGCACGGGAAATGTTTGAAGATGAATTGCAAACGATCTGCATTCGGTATCCTTCGGTACTTTCCCACCTCAAAGAAGGACTTGACCGTGCATTGTTTCATGTGCGCCCACTCAAAAGTCAAAAGGACAAGGTTGGAGGCTGCACGTTTGAAAAGGACAAAACCAGAATTCCACTGAGCCATCCAGACTTTGAGTTGTTCAGGCTTGTCCAATTTCTTCAAAATGTGCGAATCAATTTGGGATCGAATGGAACGCAAGCCAACACCAAGGATTCGAAGGGGAAAAGCAAAGAAGAGCTTCCACTCTCCATCGTTGATCAAGTTGTTGCCAAAATTGTTGCGGAGAAGGCCGGGAAGGTGACGCAAAAGGAGCTACAGCAATGGTTGTCCAAAATGATGGAACGCGATGTCGCAGTTACCTATCATGAAAAAGTGCTTGTGCCCTCTTGCCCTACTTCTCACTTAATGTACCAAGTGCTGGGAAACGATTGGCGCCATCATAAGCTCTTCCGAACCGTTGAAAGTGGCCAACGCCAAGGAAAGGTCGCTAAAATCGGCTATGTTGAGTTGTGGCACTTCCTGCGCGAGGCGGCGGAGAGACCAGAAAAATTCACCATAGAGAATCCAGTCAAGGACTACGCCAACAAGCTGGGATTGGATGGAGAAGCCATTGAGTTATTGGAGGATTATGTGGAATCAATGCCCGCGGGCTATGCCTCCATGTCTCTCAATGCGATCAACAGAATTTTGCCTTTCATGCGTGACGGGCATCCGTATCACGTGGCTGTGCCGCTCGCAGGGATGAAGCGTGTGCTTGGGGATGGGCTTTGGTCGGAACTCGGCGATGAACTCACCCAAGCCCTTGCCGACCGAGCTGAAACGATAACCTTGGAATCATCTCGCAATCGGATTTACAACGAAGGACTTGAAGCTTTGCGCAACGATGCCGTTGTAATGGAACGAAAAGCGATTCAGGATCGATTAAAGTTTCACTTGGGACCAACAGGCTGGAAAGAACAAAAAGCCTTGAGCAAAGATTTCCCGGAAAGCGAGGCTCACATCATCGCCAATATGCTCGCTGAGGCTGGCAAAGATTTGAATGCTGCCGTTTTCCGCAAGATTCCGAACTTCCAAGATTTCGTTGCCGACCGCGTTGAAACGGAGCTGCGCAATCATCTTTCCTTGGATCAGGCTGCAATCGAAAAGCGGTTGCAGGGCCTCTACCACCATTCCGCGATTTCAAAATGGAAGCCAGCAAAGGTTTTGGTGGAACCCGGAGTTGACCCCGAAAACTTTGTCTTGCAACTGGACACACCCTATACCGGTGCTATTCAGAATCCAGCAGCAATGCGTTGTCTCCACGAAACCAAAAAGCTTGTCAACTACCTGCTGCGTGAGCGCATCATCGATCAGCATGACACCGTAGTGGTCGAGATGGCGAGGGAATTGAATGAATCCAACAAACGTGCTGGGATTTTGGAATGGCAAAAGATCCAAGACACTGAGCGGCAAAACATTCGAAAATTCCTCGCAGAGCAGATGCAGATTGCCAATCCTTCAGAGGATTTGGTGTTGCGCACCCGCCTTTGGTTGGAACAAATTCAAATCACCGAGGGCGACCAACAGCGCGCATTTCTCGATAAACAATTGCTTGGCAAGGAGCTAGGCGGTAGAAAGTCTGATACCATTGTCGCAATTTCCAGCTCTGGAAGGAACAGAAAGGAATTTGTATTTACTCAGGCAAGCAGATATCGCCGACCGATATCCTTAATGGACTGCAGTGCAAGCTGAGAACACACGATTCCATTGAGTCGCAGCAACGATAGTACAATGCAAAACCTGACTTTGGCAACAGCAACTGCCAACAAAGACAAGGGACAACGAACGCCTTTTGAAGTCGGCCATGGAGTCGGCGTAGTCAATGATTACGAAACCATCAAACAGCGACTACAGCCATGGAGGGATCGCTTGGAATACCTGCAAAAGCAGATCGACGGCAAAAAGAAAGGCATTCGTGGAGCCAAAGGTGCAGGCGACATCGACGGGTACAACAGACACGTCAAAGACCGTTGGGTCTTGCGATTCGAGCGCGACTATTGGCGCAACAAAATTGAGCGGTTTGAACTCGAAGAAATCTCCTCCAGTTTCGTGAGGCGGCAATTGGTGGACACGCAGGTGATCACCAAATACGCCACCGGATGGCTGAAAACGGTATTCAAAATCGTGCGCGGCACAAAAGGCAGCCTCACCGACGAACTGCGTCACCTTTGGGAATTGCAAAAGGATTTTGAGGCCAAGGACCGCACCAACCATACGCATCACCTGATTGATGCAATTGTCAATGCCTTCATTGAGCCCGGACTGTACAACCGACTTGCCGCGGCGTACCGTGAGGCAGAACAAGGTAAAACGAAGAAAACCAAATTGGAAAAGCCTTGGCCGTCATTTGTGGAGGACGTGAGACAGCTTTGCGATCAGACATTGGTTTATCATGTCTACCGTGACCGTTTGAATGTGCAGTCTAAATTCAAGTACCGCGACCGGAACGGGCATGTACATTATAAAACAGGGCAAGGTGTCAAAGCACCTTTGCACAAGGAAACGGCCCTTGGAAATGTGCGGTCGTGGGAGCAGAAGGATGGGGAAACGGTTTGGAAACGCAATGACGAGGGTGGCTTTGAGCGCATTTATGCGACCCGAAAGGATGTCGTAGACAAATCAACGAAAGCAATCGCAAAGCCGCACTTCCCTCTCATGGTGGATTATATCAGTGCTAGAAAAGACGAGTACAAGGCTGGAGGCAACCAACGTGTTTTGCCTGTGTACAAGCTTCGATTAAAGGATGGTAAACGGGCTCGAATCCTTGGTTTGACCGAAGCTGATCTGGAAAACCTCAAGGAAAATGACCTCAATGCGCACTTTTTAAATGAGGTCGCTGCTTCAAGTTTGGAGGAGGTGCAGGCGAATGGGTTCTTCTTGCCGGTGAAAAAGGTGCGTGTGGCAACCAGAGCATCGGAACCGCCAATGGTGAGGCAGGTACAAAAAGCTTTTCAAAAATCCCAATCGACCTGAAAAGCATGGAATGTACTACGAAAACGACGAAAACTACGCAATGGGAATCTATTCCAATTTTGACGGAAAGAAGGAACTGCGGGAATATTCGCTGCTATCGAACTACAATGTCGTTGCGCAAAAAAGCGAAGGACTTTTGAGAGCACCAAAATTTTCAAAGGAAAGGAGTACACTCGGAAGGCAAGAAACGTCGGGAAAAGGATACTTTAAAAGGTAAAGTAAATTCTTCTCTTCTGCCGAGAATCACCCAGAGGGACCCCCCCTCCTCAATCTGGAAAACGAAAGCATCATTCACCAACGCCTTTACACCGTCAAAGGGATCGACGATGATGGAATCAAGCTTTATTTTCATACTGAGGCTCGTCCAACTTCTGAGGTAATAAAATTCATGAATGATGTGGTAAATAAGGCAAATGAGGCTGAAAGATTACTTGACAAAACTGGAAACTTTAAGGAGAGCAAACTAACAACTCCGAAGGGAGGTGATGTTTTGGATCGATACAATGAGTTTCCATACGTGAAATTCAAAGCGAGCAACTTTAACGCCCTCATCGAAGGCATCGACTTTACCCTCAGCTACGACGGTTTGATCACCAAACTATGAAGCTACGCTCAAAAACGTCCTGCACTTTGGCAATCCCGCCCGTCTGAGCCTGAAAAACGATCAGCTTCAGATTGATCTCAAGGAAAAGGGCACTTTGACGCGTCCATTGGAAGATATTGCCTGCCTCGTCGTTGATCACGGGGATGTAATTTGCACCACTCCCCTGCTCGTACGTGCGGCGAAGTTGGGTTTGGTGATCATTTCTTGCGACGAAAAGCACATTTCCTGCCTATATCCTTGATCCCCTTGTCAGAAGTGCAAAGAAGGATTTCAAAGATCAGCGAATGTCATCAAACCACAACTGTGTGCGAATAACCCCCCAAAGTGGTAAGGATTTCAAAGATCAGCGAATGTCATCAAACCACAACTGCCGACCAGTTGCACCTGGATAGGAAACTGATTGCAAAGATCAGCGAATGTCATCAAACCACAACGGCACCCATTCTTCTCACGACACGATGCGAGATTTCAAAGATTAGCGAATGTCATCAAACCACAACCACAAGAAGCAAAAGCCGCTAAGGCGAAGTGATTTCAAAGAGCGGCGAATGTCATCAAACTACAATCAAGCCATTGTTTGGCATCAACGGAATCTCGATTTCATAGATCAGCGAATGTCATCAAACCACAACACGCGGCTAAGGCGTAACAAGCTTTAACTGATTTCAAAGATCAGCGAATGTCATCAAACCACAACACCTCTTGCGGGTGCATCCTTGGAACCTCTGATTTCAAAGATCAGCGAATGTAATCAAACCACAACTGGGTTGCATACCGGGTTGCGATAGTGTGGATTTCAAAGACCAGCGAATGTCATCAAACCACAACCAGAGCCGCGCACCATCAAAATGTACTGGCGAGTTCAAAGATCAGTGAACGTCATCAAACCACAACCGATGATCGATATTCGTCCTCCAATGGGATGATTTCAAAGATCATTGAATGTCATCAAACCACAACTCTCGGGTCCTCTTTTCCCCCTCAGACGAAAATTTCAAAGATCAGGGAATGTCATCCAACCACAACCGTAAACGCCGCCGAACCGAACTGAACACCGATTTCAAAGCTCAGCGAATGTCATCAAACCACAACATGGCAACAGCAACTGCTAAAAATGCCAAGATTTCAAAGATCAGCGAATGTCATCAAACCACAACTTGTTGCAAAACACAAACAAACACCCTAACGATTGCAAAGTTCAGCGAATGTCATCAAACCACAACCGTTATGAGCCTGCAATTCTATTCCCTAGGGATTTCAAAGATCAGCGAATGTCATCAAACCACAACCTACTCGCAGGTGGTCTGAACCCCGATCACGATTTCAAAGATCAGCGAATGTCATCAAACCACAACTGCTGACGGACTGCGTCGTCAGTCGCAGTGGATTTCAAAGATCAGCGAATGTCATCAAACCACAACAAGGATGCACAGAATGCCTTCGAAAATGTCGATTTCAAAGATCAGCGAATGTCATCAAATCACAACTGCCAGGGCGCACCGTGCCCGGTTCCTGCGGATTTTAAAGATCAGCCAATGTCATCAAACCACAACCTTCAAATCATTTGCCTGATGCAGTCGTTCCATTTCAAAGATCAGCGAATGTCATCAAACCACAATGTAGCAGGCATTGTAGATGAATGAGCACTTGATTTCAAAGATCAGCGAATGTCATCAAACCACAACCCGGACATTGCCGGCGCTATTTTTTTGTGATTTCAAAGATCAGCGAATATCATCAAACCACAACCGGCAGTGCCGGAATGGCCGCATTTTCCCAAATTTCAAAGATTAGCGAATGTCATCAAACCACAACGTGGACGTGTACGACGATCGCAACGGGAATGATTTCAAAGATCAGCGAATGTCATCAAACCACAACCCCTTATCTTTGTACGGTAATCAGTTACGAAATTTCAAAGATCAGCGAATGTCATCAAACCGCAACAGTGGCTGACAATCCGTCACAGGCCAAGTTGATTTCAAAGATCAACGAATGTAATCAAACCACAACATGTTATCAGAACGATTAACAATTACATTTGATTTCAAAGATCAGCGAATGTCATCAAACCACAACTTTATCTGCATGCGGATTATCTTCTTCAGAGATTTCAAAGATCAGTGAATGTCATCAAACCCACAACATCAAAGTTCACACCCAGGCAGAGATTTCAAAGATCAGCGAATGTCATCAAACCGCAACACCAAAGTTAAACACCCTACAAGCTCTGCATTTCAAAGATCAGCGAATGTCATCAAACCACAACTCGTATCTTTACATCGTTATCAAGTTACAGATTTCAAAGATCAGCGAATGTCATCAAACCACAACCCTTGGCATAGTCGGTAATGTCACTGAGCGGATTTCAAAGATCAGCGAATGTCATCAAACCACAACGGGTTACCATAAGGATTGAATTTGTGCCCAGATTTCAAAGATCAGCTAATGTCATCAAACCACAACCAGCTCTTCATCCCACAGCTCACCGGAAGATTTCAAAGATCAGCGAATGTCATCAAACCACAACTCCTCATCGTTAGAGTTGATAATGAAATGCGATTTCAAAGATCGGCGAATGTCATCAAACCACAACCAAATGGAGTGTTGAAAATGAGTGAACCTGGATTTCAAGGATAAGCGAATGTCATCAAACCACAACAATGGCAGCAAATAGAACAATTGCAGTTCAGATTTCAAAGATCAGCGAATGTCATCAAACCACAACCTGGACTTCGGAGGGTGCCAACGAGCATGATTTCAAAAATCAGCGAATGTCATCAAACTACAACCGGTGGAACAAACGTTCAATGCAAAGAAAAGATTTCAAAGATCAGCGAATGTCATCAAACCACAACTGCCATATCAAGCTGAGCAGTCGCCAAAGAGAATTCAAAGATCAGCGAATGTCACCAAACCACAACTGCGCTGCGGATAGGTGAAAAGCTGCGCATGATTTCAAAGATCAGCGAATGTCATCAAACCACAACAATCCCCTTGTGCTCATTGCACAATCGGCCGATTTCAAAGATCAGCGAATGTCATCAAACCACAACGTTACGGGTAGCGTAACACGATAAAGGTAGATTTCAAAGATCAACGAATGTCATCAAACCACAAAACCCTCAACCAAAAAAGCTGTCGTAAGTCCCACAGCCTTGGATGAGAGTTCTATAGTGTTTGGAACGCTTAAGAAATTTCTTCTGACTGATCAAGTTTGTGCAATTGGTCTGGAAGTTACGAGGAAGCATCTCAGGAACGTTTTGAGTGCTTCCTATGGTGAAACGTTGCCTTATCAACCCTTGCAGCATGTGCTCTGAAGCCTTACAAGCCAGACGACGCAGAACACCGCACCACCAACTCGGTACAAACACAAAGGCCCACTTCCGTGAGCCTTCGTTCAGTCGTAATATGTAAAAGGTGGATTACCTTATTCGCCGGATTTGCGTGGCAAGGCCCCGGAAAGGGGGAAAATTGGGTTGGCGAAGTCAGGTTGGTTCGGAAGCAGGCCTGCTGTCAGACCTGCTCGTTGCCTGGAATGGGCTGCCCGTTTGCACCGCCGTTGTTGTCGTTGCCGTTGGTTTGATCCTTTGGCTTTGGGCTGCGTTCAAAGTTCAAGCTCAATTCGTCATATACGGTTTCCATCCCTGGAACACCGCGACGAATGGCGACTTCTGCAAGATCACGCACGATCAAAACTTGGTCGTAGCAGTTGCTGCCGATTTGCATGGTGGTATCGCTCAGACCTTCCATGAACACATCGAGCATCTTCTTGATTTCCGTCAACACTTTGAAGTCATAGGCCATGCGGGCAAGCTGCTGACTTTCGGCAACCGGGAATCCAAGCTGCTGCTGATAGTTTACACCGTGCTCTGCCCCGGCGATCACCATTGGCAAACGGCCCTCAGCGACTGCATTGGCTGCCATTCGCTGCTCCTTGGTGAGTTGCGTGAAATACGTAAACTCACTTCTGAGAACATTGATGTGACCCTTGATGCGAGCAACCGTCGTAGGGTCCAGTCCAGTTACAATTTCTTGTACCATAACTAGTAGAAATTAGGTTCTAAAATGCTGGCGTTTGATGTCCAGCTTGTTTCGAAATTTTGCCCTTGGTTGTGGGCCTGAAAGAACGGCAATTGTTTTGAGCGCTCAATTGCATGTTGTAAAGCTAAAGCATGTAAAACCTCCGCGCAGCAAGAATGTATAAACGGGCCGTCTGGAAGGACGAAGTGGTCGTTTGAGTTAACGAACGGGCAGGAGTCGCCTAGCGGCGAGGTGTGGGGTGCGAGTGTGGCAGGAATTTGCCTTAAATGCCCATTTTCGCCTTCTTTGAAACGACAAGCGTTACCCCTACACCGTTTTTCACGCCTTGCCCCTCGCTCGCACCCTATTGGACGAACGGGCAGTTTGACGGATAAACGGGCAGAGCCATCTCTTCCTTCGTGTAGACAGCCCTCGATTACTTAGAAAACCAAAAAACATCTTTGCACCGTGAGTGTACATCGTTTTACCTCTAGGGTACATGGATCGACGTTCAACGTACAAGGGATGACCTTTGGGGTCGATCGATGTATTTGCAGGCTCCATCGATTGACCCTCCAACGTACATCCATTGACCTTGAGGATGGATCGATCTACGCATCAGGGTCAATGGATTGACTTCTGCGGTACATCCGTCGACCATGAAAGTACATGGATGTACGATCAGGGGTACATGGATGTACCTTTTGGGGTCCATCGATGTACCTTTAGGGTCATTGGTGGATAACTATCGGTCAAATTTTCAAAATTAGAGTGGTCGTGTGGATAACTGCGAGACGCCATCCATCGGAATGAGGAAGGGTTTCCGCGTGGTTGGGACGTTCGATTGTCCATCGCAAAAGATGGTGATCTTCCGCAAAGTGCCGGTCAAGATTTCAATTGGAGCCTAACCGTCATCCATGTCCTGATACGATGGACGAATGCGGCGTTGGATTTTAAACAATCATGACACTTGGCAATGACCTTTGGAGGCTCCTGGAAGCAGATCCCTCGACGGGAGTTACTGGATTTCTTCGAGCTGTGAGGCCGCTTGGGACGTTGAGGCGATTGGTTAGAGGGGGGTGATGGCATTCTTTTGGAGTCTTTCTGTTTTGGGCTGCCTCCTCATTTTCAAGGAGAATTGGGATTTGAATCGCTACCTTTGCGGGACAGAAATGAAAGCAACTATCATCCTATTCGTCTTGACCATCTTGACAAGCTGTTCCAACAAAAGGACGGAGAAAATGAATTTCCCGAGGACACCAAAAATCGTGGAAAGTCAAAAAGCAACCACATTCGATGAAGTCATACTCCTTGATACCTCAGCCATTGACGAAGAACTTCCCAAAGAGTTGAACATTTCCGCGATTGACGCAAAATTCCCGTTGAGAATTAATCAAATAGATGTCGAGACTACAAAAAAGGGCGTAAAACTTGAGAAAAACATTGTTTCAAGAATTAAGCAAACCGTTAAAGACTATGCCGACAAGATAGGCTTCTACGACAATTCCACTACCTATGACAATGCCTACATCAACACCATTCGCTTGCAGGACAGCGCGCAGACAATTTTTTTGGTCTTACTCAAAAATCCATATCCTCCGGGAAAAGTTAATAGCCAAGTTCTATTCTATGACAATGAAAAGAAGAAATTTGCCGACAAGCTATTTGATTTCAACCTCTTTGCCTTGTACGACTATCACAAGGGGAAACTGACGATAGGAAACTTAAAGGCCAATTTCAAAATCACATCTCCTGAAATTGAACTGGTGGATTTTGACAAGAATGGAATCAGCGATTATCAATTTACAAGACTGTTTCATAATGGGACTTCCAATCACATATACGTGACCATTTTGACAATTCAGAATTCAAAGGTGGTGACATTGAATTTTGACAGTCAAGATCCAAGCGAATGGTCTGGAAAAAACTAGCACACTATTGAACACATGATTAAGCTGTTGTTAGTACCACTTGTTTCCATCTGCATCATCTTGTTCTCAAGCTGTGGGCGAGATGAGAAAAGGGCTGTCCGGAAACGCTCTGAACAAAAAGTGGTTTCAAAAAGCAATCAAGACAGCATCAAAATTGGAATTCCTGAAATCACAAAAACCGATTCCAATCAGAATGTGAAAAAGTTAAAGGATTCCACTGTCGTGCTGCTTTTTAAGGATTTGTCGAATGTTTACAATTACAAGATTATCGACATACACCATGGAATCGAAAATCAATACCATTATGATAGTGTTTCAAGACTAATTAAAATTTTCAACAAAAACGATTCATTGATTCAGAAAATTCCTATTCATATAAAAATGGGGCCGTCGTATCCAAATGCTCGGCTTCCCCAGCTGAGACCCTCCAGATCTTATATTACTGGGAAAAATATGCATTTCGATGACGTCGATAATTATTGTGGGGAGATTGTCGTTGCGGATCTAAATTTTGACGGTCTGGAAGATTTTGCAACCCCCACGAGTTCAGGTACTGACAATGGGCCTCACTATTCATTTTATGTCCAAGACACCCATCACAGATTTAAATTGAATAGGTACTTGACAGACAACGTGACTTGGTTCCCCGAAAAAATCGTTGATTCGCTCAGGATTTTCACCACCGATGTTCCATGTACCGTTGAGGGCACTATGTTCCAGACCTTTAAATACGATGAAACATCCACACGATGGAGACGAATTGAGTATTATTTCAGGAATAATCGAACTGGAGAAATTCACGCTTTACCACGATAATTGGGTTCTGAGGCGCCTAACCCGATACTCTAGGAACTTTGAGCGCACTTCAGCAGCTCCCATCCTGCAATCGCTGGCGAAGCCAACTTTCTGCACCCACCAAAACAAGATCCAAATCCTTCCAGATGGACAAGAGTCTTTAGCTCCTGCAAAGCGCCGCGCAGCAAAAAAATCCGCACACCACGAAAATTCGCCAACATATTGCATTCACAACGGCTTCAAATGAAAACCCAACCTTCGGAATGCAGCGTCACATTTCCTGCCCCGGCACCAAGATTGCAAAACAAATCTGGAGAAAAGCATGGTTGAATTTTCGAGACGATTCCGCGCAGCAGATTTGGATGCCAGCAGAGGATCGGTTATCTTCATCCAAGAATGAAAAGAAACACTTTTTGCCCGCCGAACGCATTCGACGAAATCCGTTTACTTGAACATCATTGAGTACTATGCTCCTTTCAGACGGGGTCGCACACATTCAACAGTACTTCGCTGGCCAACAGGAGCCGAAACGCGGTGAATTGGAGGCTTTGCACCTGCGCATCCTGCAAATCTTCCCGGAATGCAAATTGTGGTTTGACGATGGCAAGGACGAAGCAGGGAAAGTTGTTGCCAACCCCACGATCGGCTATGGATTTCAGACCATCCGGTATGCAAATGGCAAAACGAAGGACTTCTTTCGAATCGGGCTCAGCGGAAACACCACAGGAATTTCGGTGTATATCCTGGGTATCGAAGACAAAAAATACTTGGCCGAAAAGTATGGTACAGCCATCGGCAAAGCGAGCGTGACGGGCTATTGTATCAAGTTCAAAACGCTCAAAGTGATCAACATGGAGGTACTAGAAGCCGCAATACGTGATGGATTTGAGCAAGACAAAATTTCCTGAGAGATTTCAAGCCATCATCAGGCTGATGGTGCTAGTTGTCGCCCTGTTGTTTGCCAAGGTCGTTTCGGCGCAGGTGCAGCCGTTGACCGCGACCCAGGCCCCGGCGGGTCCACTCGCTCTCGCTCTCCCACTCACTCTCTCACTCCCGAGCTCATCCCCCACGTGGGTCGATTCGCTGGACGATTATGCCCGCAACGCCTTCCTCCCCGCCAAAAAGTACAACTGGACCTGGCAACAGTCGGCCTTGCTGCGGGCGATGACGGCCCAATACGATCAGCAAATTGGTCCGAATCCAGAGCTTTACCTCAACTACGTGCGCACGGCCATCGACAAGTCCATGGATGCTGCTTGGGTCGGTCACAACCCCAACAGCGTCGCTTCCGGTGCCGGATTGGCTTGGCTCGCGCGGGTCACGGGCGAAGCGAAATACCGTACTGCTGCCGAGCAGCTCTACCAAAAATACCTTCAAATTCCGCGTTTTCCCAATGGTGCGATCTGGCATCTGCGCCGCTTCGCCGAATTGTGGGACGATACGATCTTCATGGTCGGCACCTATTTGCTGGAAATGTACCTGCTCACGGAAGATGAAAAATACCTCGACGAATTGCTCCTGCAAGTCCAAACCCACCGCGAAAAGCTGCAAATCACCGATTCCAATGCGCCGGGCGCCGGCCTTTGGGTGCACGGCTGGGACGGCGACGACAAGGACCATTGCCGGCTCTGCAGTCAGCAACATTGGGACGAAAACGCAGCCCACCGCAGCACCGAAATCTGGGGCCGCGGCAACGGCTGGGTCATCGTGACGCTCACGCAAGTGGTCGCATCCATCCCCAAAACCCATCCCCATTGGCCAACATTTGCGGGCTATTTGAAGGAAATGCTCGTTCATCTCCCCGAATTGCAAGACAGCGCCACAGGACATTGGTTTCAGCTACCCGTTTACCCGCACGTGGAAGGCAACTACATCGAAAGTTCCTGCACTGCGATGTTTGGCTACGGCATTGCCGGCGCCCTGCGGCTCGGTATTGTGGAGGGGGAACCGTATCAGGCTTCGGTGGAGCGGGCCTACACGGGGTTAAGGAAGCACAGCATGGAGGTGAACCGCAAAGGCTGGCTCACGACGCAGAATGTCTGTCAGGGCACCTGCATCGGGGATCAGACGTATTATTTCAAGCGGAAGGCGGAGCATGAGACGACATTTGGGGTAGGAATGTTTTTGTTGTTGGGGCGGGGCTGTGAGCGCAGATAACATTTGCGGTCAAAGCGCTATCGTCCTGCTTTCAGGGACATGAGTAGGTATTGTCCTGAATGAACCCAAACCAAATACTGTACGCGTTAAGCACGAAAGGGAGCATCAGATTGGGGCGGTAACCACCCGAATCCAATTGGCATCGGTCCCAATTTGAAAGGCGCCTTGCTGCCAGGGGAACTGCAAATGAGGATCGAGGCAGCAACCGTTTCGCGAAGGACTTGTTGCGGCACATGCTATTGGTTTGACGGGCGTACATTCATGGGTCGCACCAAACAAGATACGGAAGACCGAGGCCTTCCGTATCATTACAACGTTGATAAAGTTGGAGTTATCAATGGGATAGAATTGTCTGAGGCAGTAGCCCAGGACTCGGTAGGTTTAGATGTTATTGATCAGGGTTGAATCGACGATTCCGTGTGAGGAACAGCCCTCAATCGTTTGCGATACTGAACCTGTGGGCCATTGGTAGCCTGCCAAGCGACATCCACATCCACGAATTGAACTTGATTGCCGTGTCCAGTGTTGGCAATTGCCTGAATTGGAACCGTGGCAAGAAAGGTTGGATTTGGAATCAACAACCTGCTCTGATCGATAAAGCTGCTGTAGGTACCGCCTGGGATCACGTCGCCACTCACTGAAAACGTAACCACCTCAACGGTTCCAGACAAGTTCCCAGAGATTTTCATCTTAAGGGTTGCCGTTCCATCACCGTTGTCGTAAAAATCCACCTGGGACAATACAGCATTCCCATTTTGATTTTGCGAATTGCCTTGCGCCTTGACTTGTGCAACAAAAAAGCACACCATCATCAAAGCCAAAAACATTTTTAGAGTTCTCAAATTGAATCGTTTTTATAATTGTTTTTTTTAATACTGATGCAATGATAGGCTGCCATTGTAAGTCGATCCAAATGCGATATAAGAACGGACAGTTTTGCTTTACGAATGGGAATTCCAGCATCGATAACGGATAGAAAACAATAAGATTTCCCGGGAATTAAAAACGGAGGACCAAGGCCCTCCGTTTTCATTAGCATTTTGATTAAGTAGATTTCGATCGTAGCACAATTTCATCAGTCCTGGTGTGCACTTCAATTCTCCCAAGAAGGGTTATTGCCTGATCTGCTGGTTCAAATGCCTGATAACGGTATCTTTTTTGCTGCGCAAATGTGGCTTGCGACCATAAGCATAGGAAACTTCAACCTCGACCAATTCATTGGGGTTGCCATTGCCAGTAACCAAAGCTTTGATAGGCACAATGGTCACAAAGGTTGGATCGGGAGCCAAGAATTTGCTGTGATCGACATACCCGTAAAATGCGCCATCAACGATTACGTCACCTTTCACGGAAAACTGAATCACTTCCACGGTTTCGGCCAAATTACCAGAGATTTTCATCTCCACGGTGGCCGTACCATCACCATTGTCATCAACGCTTACCTGCGAAAGCACGGCATTGCCATTTTCGTTTTGCGAATTGCCTTGGGCATTCACTTGTGCTGCAAAAAAGCACACCATCATCAAAGCCAAAAACATTTTTACAGTTCTCATATTAAGTCGTTTTAATAATTGTTTTTTAGAAACTGCTGCAATGCTACGCTGCCGTTGTGTGTCGCTCCAAATGCGATATAAGAACGGACGGTTTTGCTTTACGAATGGAAATTACAGCATCGATCAAGGATGGAATATCCCAAGAATTCCGGGAATTAAAAACGGAAGACCGAGGCCTTCCGTTTTACAAATATTTTGACAAGAGTTGGTTTGATTGGTGTAATCAATTTATCCGATCGTTTGACCGGCTGAAAACAACTGATGCCAATCTGAATGACCATTCCTATTCGCAATCTCAGCGCTTCAATGAAACAACAGACTTTATTTCACGCAAGGTCGCCGGTACTTACATAACTTTATTAACGTCCTTTGGCATACGTGCCTTTTTGATCAACTTTTTGGGGCCACCAGTTACCAAAGCATAGGTAATCTCGACGTCGACCCATTCCTCTTCGCTATTGTTGCTGGTTTCATTGATGGGGAAATCGACAATGATCAACGGATTTGGCATGAGCAAATTGCTGGGATTAATAAAGTCGAAGTAGCTACCTTCTTTGACTGCATCGCCTGACACTGAAAAGGTGACGTCACCTACGGTTCCAGACATATTGCCCGAGATTTGCATGGCCACTGTTGCCGTGCCATCGCCATTGTTTACGATGTCTACATCGGAAAATGAAACCTCTTGCGCATTCACCTTTGCAGCAAATAAACACACCATCATCAAAGCCAAAAACATTTTTCCAGTTCTCATATTGAATCGTTTTTATAATTGTTTTTCAGAAACTGCTGCAATGTTAGGCTGCCCTTGCATGCCGCTCCAAATGCGATATAAGAACGGACGTTTTTGCTTTACGAACGGAAATTTTAGCCCCGAATGGCTGCTTCAAAGTCTGCTTTCTGGTATTTGGAAAGCTTGGCGACGAGTCCGCCTTTCAATTGAATGAGCATCTCGGATTTGGAATAATTCAGGATATGACGCTTGTTGATGAGCCAAGATTTGTGCACCCGCAAAAAGTCTTCGTTTCCTTCGAGCATGGTCTCAAAATGCTTGAGGTTTTTGCTTGCGACGAG
>JADKCL010000025.1 GCA_016718825.1 Bacteroidota bacterium
AGCTCCACTTTCCAGCCCTCTGGCTTGGAATGCCCATTTGCCTTTAAGAAAGCTTCCATTTGATCGACGATTGGCTTTGTGGGATCATGGTAACCATCGTCAAAATCGGCAGTTTTGGTGCCTCGATATTCCCTTGAAAACAACTTGGCAAGCATCTCAGCCGGCATCAGATCTTCAAATTCAGAGTCCTTGAGACTCGATACGGTATCAGCAGTGATCACGAGGTCCTTGTCATTCTTATAACTACCATCACGAAGGCTTTTGGCCATGTCCAGCCCTGCCTTGTCCCCATCCAGCAGCACGAAGGGCAGCTTTTCATCGACACCCGTGATGATGTTTTTGATGGCATTTACCCCTTTCACGCCGCCAGTGGGGATGAAAACCAGCTCTCTTCCATAACTGTATTTGCCAATCTTGCTCAGGAAGTTCTTGACGGCAATCATATACACCTGATCAGAAGGCCCTTCCACCAATACAGGCGTACAACCCAACAACAACGTATCGGAAACGGTGATGCCGATCGCCGTATGTACAGGGTAGATTGACTTTTCAGCCTCCTTGTTTCCTTCGCGCAGGTCATGAGAAACCTTGGTTTCCCCATTTTCAGCCACATACACCGCGACCACATCCCCAATGCGATCCGCATTCACCATGAAAGGGGAATGCGTCGAATAGAGCAATTGGTTCGTCTGGGACAACGACTCAAAAAACTTGATCAAGTCGTACTGCGCCATAGGGTGCAAAGTGAGACCAGGCTCATCAAGGAGGAGGATGCAATTGTTGTGGATGCCCTTGCTCTCAACCAAGAAGACGATGAAGAAACTGAAAAACCATTGCAATCCTCTGCTTCGGTTTTCAAGTTCGATGTCCTCCGGTCGGACATTGTCGCTAACCCATATTCGGAAGAAGTTGCCATCCGCCGCAAATCGAAAGCGGTAGTTCCCTTGTTTCCACCAATCCTTGAACGACTTGGTGAGGTTTGTCGAAGCCGAAGTGAGCAAAATATCGCGCTCCTGCTTTTTCTTTTGGTCGCTCTCGATCAGGTTCGGTTGCTGCGCATGGTTTCCCTCCCTTCCCATGTCAAGAATCTTCTGCGGATCTAACAGCAAGTAATCAAAGAGCACTTTCAACGTTCTGGATTTCGCACGTTGTCTTTCCGTCAAACTGGCAGTTTTCAATTGTGAAATATGCTTCACAGCATCCGGCAAGAATATTTCAGAATCAAGATTGCCGTAGTCCGAATAATAAACGAATGAGGGTATCTCTGCCCAAATCGCCAATTTCTCCGCTTCGATACCTGAAACTCCTTCATGCGAATCACCGACCTCATGGGAATTGATTCGATAGTTGCCATTAAAAGATCTTTCCACGACAACTCGCGTAGAGCCATTGGCGTCTCCTGCTCTTTCAAATTCTGCCGTGATGAAAATCTGCCGCTGCCCTTCCGTCTCAAATCGAGAATATTCACTCCTTGGATAGTCAATCAAAGGCAGTATCGGCTCACCATTTGCTGGCTTCAGCTTTGACAATGCCACCAGCACATTCGTTTTGCCGGACTCATTTGTCCCCACCAAACAAGTGATATCACTCGCATTGATCCATCCAGAATCCTGAATGGATCTAAACTTCGTAACCCGAAAACGTATCAGTTTTGCTTTCATATTTCTGATTCAGTGGTGTCTACGATTATCGATTGGAATTTCGGTTGAATCATCCAATGGTTGACTTGCAGGCCCATGGGAAGGCGTATTGGAGAGGGAGAAGCAAAATCCGTTGCTTCATAGATTCAATTCCATGCGCGCCGAATCCAGCTTTCGGGCGCATCGATCAACTCATCCATGCCCTCTTCTTCAAAAAGTGATTGCATACCTTTGTCGGTAACAGCAGCATATTTGGTGTTTTCTGCGTAGGGATCGACGCCGAGTACCGTAGCAAGCCCGCCAATCGCCTCCTCCAAAATGGGATGATTCAACGCGGCAAGTGCAGGCTGCTCTTTGCCAAGTAGATCGTAGTCAAGATAGACATCGCAATCGACAACTAGCGTAAATGCAAGAATACCAGCACACAACACCCTGACAGAGGCAAGTCCATCGACGACGACTTCATGGTCTGGAAATTTGACATGTGTTTGCCCTTCCATCACGGCAAATACGGGAAACCAAAGTCCTTCCTTTTCGGGAAGAGAAAAGACCGTTTGCCCATCGCCGTTCACATTCGCGTTGAGAAGCAAGTCACTCGGAATAAGTCGTTGTAGGGCAATGAATTCCTGAGTTGCGTTGCTGCCGATTCGGCACCAACGCTCAACCCTCAAAGTTTCAAACTGGAAGAAGTTGCGCACAGACAACGCCGCTGCCACAATAACTACTTTTTGTCGCCACTCCTCAAGTCCTTGCAGCGAATATTCAAGGGGTGTTTGAAGATTGAGCTCGTAGTTCCATTCCCCAACACCATCACTCCCGTCGTTGTACCGTTTGAGCTGTATCATTTGATTTGGAATATACCGCCGTCTGCAAACTTAATTCTTATCTCCGTATCTGGAAAGGTTTGATGAATCGATTCTATTCCAACATTTCTGTTTTCAAGCATGAAGTCAGAGTAGTTTCCATTCTTCACTTGAATATCGACTAATTTTCTAAACCCTTTGGGAGCATTTACCAATTGGCTGCATCCTTTTGTTACATTGGACGCCACACCTTTGTTGTTTTGAACAAACTTAAGCTGCACCACGATGGAATTGGATTCCGTATTGACAATTCCAATTTTGGGTTCGGCGCCAATGTCCGCGTCAAAGCCAAACTTGTCAGTGGATCGCTCGAAAAATATTTCGTCGTATCCTTGTTTGATCAGTTCGTCTGCACCGTCCAACGTTTGCACCGTTTTTGCGACGAGGTCAGGTTCTACTTTGGGTCCTTGTTTGAATGTAGAAAGCACTTTATCAAATCCTTCAAAATCAGCGTATCTTCCATTCACAATCCGGTTCAATAAGTCTTCGCCACCTGGATGCTTTTTGAATTGCGCAATGATTTTTTGGATGTCCTCACCTTTCATTTTGAGGCGTTTACATAGAGCAGTTAAGTCTGCTTCCGCCTGTGCGGAAAGGCCCGTTTTTGTATAATCAACTACATGCTTGGGCTCCTCAGTAGTTTTTGGTCCTTCTTCTATCGGTTCGGTCGTTTTGTCTTTTTCCCTATTCCTCAACCTGCCCTTTTTGTTTTCATTGGCTTTCTTGGGCCGATACCGCCTCTTACCACGCGTTTTCAACGGTGGACGCTTGAACATTCCCTTGACCTTGCCTACGATAGCTTTGGCGAATTTTACGGCCGCAGCCGCTATCAGCACCATCACCAAGAGCAAGGACAGGGTCAAAATACCGGATGCGATATTTTCATAGTACAATTCGTTCTCAAGTGCCTTGGTTTCATCCGTTTCAGCATCTTCCAAGCTATGGAGACCTGCCCGGCTAGTTGCAATGATCGTTAACTCGCAAGCCGCAGTGCTTAATAATACACCAAGTCCGATTGCGCCAGCCAACTCGAAGCCTGCCCAAGCTCCACCAGCCGTGCCAAGCGGCCCGCCAAGGGTGCCGATGATTGCGCCACCTGCTACCATGGCAACTGTTAGCCAGCCCATCAAACGTCCAAGAATTGCATTGAGCTTTGCCCAAACCTGTGTGATTGCTTCACCAAATTTCGAGAACCGTAAATGCCATAGATGGCCACCTGCTACCAAAATTTGTTCGCCAATTCCTTGGATATCGGCCCAAACGCCCGGGATGGGCCATATCAGTTCCCAAAGACCTTCTACAATGGCATCCCACCAATTGGCGGCCATCGACTCCAACATCGGTTGGAGATAGGACATTACGCCATCCCAGTGGCTTTCAGGGACCCCTTGTTCTTCCAGCTTCTCCTTGGCTTTTGCTTCTACAGCGTCAATCCTCGTTTGCATCCAGCTACGAATGGCCTCGATGACCTCCTTACCTTTTTCGGCGATTTTGTCAAAGAAGTTCCAAACCTTGGAAATCATGTCCAAGGTTCCGCTTACCGCTTTCGGAATAAGGGCTTTGAATGGGAAAAACAAGGCACTGCCCAGCGCACTTGCGATCGCCACCAAGGCCTCCGTCGTATTGTCGGGCAAATCAAATCCCAATAGATCAGCCAAATTGTTGATGCCACCCCATGCTGCGCCAGCGACTGTCTTTGCGGCATTTCCAACAAAATTGCCAACTGCCCCCAAGGCCTTGTTGGCGACTTTGGCTACGCCTCCGATGGCTTTGCCAGCAAAGTCAGCAACACCCGCGACCGCTTTTTTCCCCCAGTCCCAAGCATTGGAAAAGATATTCCGCTGCATGACTTTCTTACCAACCCGCAAAGACACATTTCCAGCCTTTTGAAGGCCATCCATTTTGCGCTCAGCCTCTTTGCTTTTTCCGGCGATGTTGTTTTCTGCCGCCTTCGCCCCAAGGCTTGCTGCCTCAGACTCGAGTCCATGATCATCATTGAGCGGCATGCCGTTGACCTCACTCGATGCCTGTACGCGGCCCTCGCGCTGTTGAACGATATGCGCCAATTCGTGCCCAATCAGCGCACGGCCTTCCGCACTTGCAGGATTGTAAAATCCTGGCGCAAAATGCAGTGTATCTCCTGCTGCAAATGCTTCAGCCCCACTCGCCAAGGCCTCCTGCGAATCTCGGACGATTTGAACTGTTGAGAAATCATGCCCAAGACTATCCTCCATTTGCAATCGCAGTTCCTTCGGAAGTCCATTGGGGCTTTCATCAGGCGGCGCAGACGCCGACTCCTGTTCCTTTAGAAACGAATTTTCTGCAAATTCCTCAGATTCGTCAGACGCACCAGAATCGTTGGGAGGAGAGACCGGCGATGCAGTCAATGCAAACGGGGGAGGTGTCATCACCTTCGTGATTTCGTGGTCCTCTTCGAAATGCCCGGTTTTACCTGAGCTATGCCTTTGACTGCGTTGATGCCTTTGGTCGCCTTCCATGAGCTAGAGAATGTGGTTAAGAGACTCAAATATAGACATTAAGAACTAAGAACCAAATTGCGCATGACATTTTTTAGTGAATTTCAAGCAAATGTTGAAGGCGAACGCCCTGATGGATTTGTTGGAATACTACCTCAACCTCCACCGAATCAAAAACAACTCCTCCTGCACCACCCGCTGCTCCAATTTCCCCGCCACATCCGCAATCAGCGCATCACGCTCTTCATCGATTTGATCCTGCGTGGCAAACAACTCCCGCCGAAGGCGATTCCTTTCCTTTTCAAGTTCGCCCACACGCTTTTGCCCTTCGAGCTTTTCCTTCAGAGGCAACGAAGCCGTTGCAGCACGGCGCGCCTCTTTGATGCGTCGATCGACTTCCCTGATTTCAGCCTCCAACGTGCTTTTGCGGTCGTCTGCCCAGCTTTCGAGTTTGTTGACCTCCGCATCAAAAAACTTCGAATTCCGACCTTCAATCTTTTCCAAGAATTCTGCAACCTGAGGCGAGAGCACCGCTTCAAGGCGCGGACGAATGGCCTCTATCGCCTGCGCATCAACAGGTTCATCGGCCAAAACTTGCCCATTGACTTTCAACAGGCGCGCCGCATCCTCGGGTGGATAGACCTCCCCTGAATCGGTCATCACCGCAGTCAGCAGATAATCCTCCGTGAGTTCCATGGCTTCTACGGTGAGCCCTTTCATCAGCAGCCATCCGCTGTTGCCTACCAAAGGTTCAATGGCGGCGATATTTCCTTCATAACCCGCATAGTCCAGCAACAAAGTCGCTGCCGGCGATGGTCTTTCCGTCGCCGCCGCGCGTACCCACCTCGCCAATGGATGCTCAGGCCGATACAAATGCGCCTCCTTGCTGCGCCTTGGCAATTCATACCGCCCCAACGGAATGTCTGTCCGATCTGCTAAGCCAAGCGGCAGATCAAGCAGATTGAATCCCCCGTCGCGATCAAACTCCGCGAATCCAGCCAAGACGTGTTCCGTCACGGTCATCAATAACCGTTCGTGTTGTTTCAATGCCCCGCGCGAAGCCTCGTCCAAAGACTTCAGCTTCTCCCGAACCTCCTCGTCAAAATTTTCAATCAGACGGGTGCGTGTTTCACGCATTTCCTCGTTGATCTCGTCCCGCAATTCGGCTTGCAGTAGATCAAACTGTGCTTGGATGGCACTTGTCGTCCTACAAGTCCGATAGATTTCAGCGATACGATTTTCAAAATCTACCCCCGACCCAATCGATCCTAGAATTTCGTCGCTCGCCCCAAACACCCCCTCAAACAGCTTGAACTTCTCATCCAAGATCTTGTAAACCCGTTCATCGGCGGCATTTTCTGTATTGAGAAAGTTCAATACAACCACATCATGTGCTTGCCCATAGCGGTGGCAGCGACCGATCCGCTGCTCGATCCGCTGTGGATTCCATGGGAGGTCATAGTTTACCACGAGTGAACAAAACTGTAAGTTGATGCCCTCGGCACCTGCCTCGGTGGCAATCATGATCGTGGCTTCCTCTTTGAAATAATCCACGATGGCAGACCGCATATCTGCCGTGGGTGATCCTGTGACGCGATCCGTTCCCTTGTGACGCTGAAGCCAAGCATTGTAGATTTCCCTCGATCGTGGATCACTGTTGGTGCCATTGAACAGCACGATTTCCCCCGACGAGTAGGCATCAAGCGTAAGCAAGCGCACAAGGTAATCCTGTGTTTTGCGCGATTCAGTAAAAATGATTGCCTTGCGTGATGCTCCCAAATTGGTTGCCTTCTCGAATGCTTTCTCAAGTCCAGTCAGCAGCTTTTCTCCTTTGGCGTTTTTCGTGACGGATTCTGCGAGTGCCAGATAGCGTTCAAGGTCCTCCTTTTCCACCTGCATCGCAACGCGTTGCATAGCGCTCAGTGCAGGTGAAGTCTCATCTTCCCCTACTTCCCATTCCTCCTCAGCCTCCACAAGTCCATCGACATCAGCCTCGAAGGCCTGAATCATGTTGCCGCGTTTCTCTTGATCAAGGAGTGTGTTTGCCAGGCGATCAGCCATTGTACGCAAAGCACCTGCTATAGCAAATGTCGAGGATGCAAGGAGTTTTCTCAGGATTAGCGTGATCAAGGAACGCTGTCCACTTGGCAGGGCCTCCAAATTGGGCCGCGCCAGATATTCCGTCACCTCATTGTAAAGTTCTTGTTCCTTTTCGGCAGGTGTAAATCTCTCCACGATGGCCGTGCGCTTCGTATAAGGCACGTACTGCATCACCTGCTTGCGCAACGTCCGATGGCACACAGGTTGCAGCCTGCGCTTGAGATCGTGAAAGGGCTGATCCAGTTTCAGGTTGCCATACTGCTCTCTGAAACTCTTCAGGTTCCCAAACACATGTTCGTCGATGATGCTCACCAACCCATACAACTCCAACAACGAATTTTGCAACGGCGTAGCCGTCAACAGAATTTTCGGCGAATCTTTCAGGGCATCTTTGAGGGTATTGGCAATCTTGTTGTCCTTTTTATAGACATTCCGCAGACGGTGGGCTTCATCAATGACCACTAAATCCCACTGAATTTGAGCGATATCAGCTTCCTTATCCCGTGCAAAATGGTACGAACAAATGACAATCTCGTCCTTGATCAGAAAGGGACGTCTGTTTCCAAGTGCAACCGCACCTTTGTAGCTTTTAGATTCCAGGATCACCGAAGGAAGGAAAAACTTTTCCAACAACTCCTGATTCCACTGTTTCCGAAGGTTGGCAGGTGTAATGATCAAAATGCGCCGCTTTTTCTCCGCCCATTTCTGCGAAAGCACCAATCCAGCTTCAATCGTTTTACCCAACCCAACCTCATCGGCCAAAATCGCACCCTTGCTCAAAGGAGATTTGAAAGCAAACAAAGCAGCATCCACCTGATGCGGATTCAGATCCACCTGCGCATTGGCCACAGCCCCGGCAAACTTCTCCGTGCTATCAATCGGATGCCGTTTCCCTAGTTCCCAAGCATAGTATTTGGCGTGATAGTCGGTGATCAGTGACATTGTAGAAGGTAGCGAAGGGTTTTGATTCAATGAACCAAATTTAGCAAAACCCTGCCAAACATCAAACATGACATTTCCACAGCCCCCAGCAACCTTCCCTGACAAGCTACCAACAAGATCCCAAACCGCCAACGATGATTGAATTTGGGCGCCCCCTGCATGAGGGTAAAAGCGCGATCCCAACCATTTCGACTTCACCAGCGGAGTGATCGAGATTGCGTCGTCGGGCAATACGGAGGTCTTCGAGCCAAGCCCAGATTTCAGGTGAGTAGTACGCGAAGGTCTTACGAGCTGCCAAGCCATCAGCCTGCTTAAAGGGCGCGGTTCCGAGGTGCGGAGGAGTATGCAATAACCGTCGTCTGCCTCCTGGTACTCCTGCAATGGCTGTTTACAATGGGTGGCTAATCAATTTATTGACCGGTCACGGAGGTGCTAACTTCAGGACATGAAAGGTGGGCGCGCTTTTCATCACGCACCCTTCAATTGCTAAGAATTGTAAGCGAAGAGGGTGGCATCCCTGCCAAAAGGTAGCGAAAACTACCACCTTGTTCCACGACCAAACCAACTTGAAAAATACCTTTCTGCTAGTTTTGTAGGTGCAGAGTAGCTAGCGAACTAAAACCTGACTAAATCGCTAGTTGAGTGACTGGGAGAAAATATGGCGGGGTTGTACAATTCCAATAACCAAGCTAGTCAAAAACGCCTCAATCGCACGCTCAAAGACGATATACCCCACCCGCACGAGCGAGTGGGGCATACCAGATCCTTACATAGACATCAATCAGCCCAGTAATGCAGGGCCATGTACACACGGTTCGCCATGTTGTTCTTCAAGAAACCAAAGAGCGGAACGCTCCCTTGGTCGATCGTGAGCGTCCAGCCATTGACCTCGTCGCCGATGAAGGCGATCTTCACGGGCGCTACGGTGAGCTTGTTTTGGGTCCAATCGATGCGGCAAAACATCGCTTCTGGCTCGGTTCCCATCGTCATTTTCTTGGTCCAGTACGGCAACTGATCCTTGGTCACCTTGAGGTTCAGCACGCGCACACCGTCGTTGGCGGCGGTGGTGAACTGCTGCCAGGCCATGCCAAAATCGTAGTTGAGGGTGAAGAGCTGCTGCAGGCCCGGTTGGCCGGTCGCCAAGATCTCGTCCTGGATGTACTCGCTGGCCTTGGGACGCAGGTTGCTGGCCTCGCGGGCCGTGTAGCGCACGTGCATAATCACATCCGAGATGCTCTCGAAGTCAAATTGTGGCACATCGTTGGGCAGTTCCAAGCGCCAGCGGCTGATCGCGCCCGCCCCCTCAAAGGGCAAATAGCGCTCGTCGCGCAGATTGGTCTCAAAAAGCCCACTGTCATTTTGCGCGGTGCTCGTGATGATGGACTGGATCGCTCCTGTGTAGTCACGGAAGCGGATGTCCTCGCCATCCTCGGCGCGCTTGTATTCGCCGTCCTGCAGGTTGCCCGTCGTGCGGATGCTGCTCTTGAGCAAGGATACCTTGCAATGCACGCCCGTGTAAGGCCCGACAATGCAGGGGATCGATATCGCCACGCTCTTGATGCGCCGCATGTATTGGCCGGGGCTGTCCATGTCGTAGAGCCACTCCGGCACCTCAATCTCGCATTTGCCCGTCGCCTTGAGCTTGAGCAGGGCCATCGGGTCCAGCCGCGCAATCGAAATGTGCTTGGTGAGCTCATACTCGCGCCGATTCTGCTCGTGATAGGCCATTTCTAAGCGCTTCAGGTCCAGGTACAGCGTTTCGCCCGAGAGCAATCCGCGCCGGCCGCCATCCCAGTAACCAAACTTGATCAGGTTCAAGTCGTCAAATTCGGGCCGCATCAACTCGTGTTGCATGGTCGCCTCGGCGCGCTTGGCGACGTCAAAGGCAAATTTGTAGCTGTCAAAGAAAATGCGCGACAATTCACCCTGCATCCAGAGGTACAGTTCCTCTTGGGTGAATTTCTCATTCATGTACTCCTGTACCGCCTCGGAGTTCTCGATTTGGGCCAATTGATTCTCGTATTCCTTCTTCACGATTTGCTCGTGCAAGAGGGACGTAATCACCTGACGGCCAAATTGCTTGAGCTCGCTTGCCGCAAGGTTTGCTTGCAGCACGTAGTCCTCGGCGCGGCGGTAGTACCCGGCCATCTTGGAAGCCCGGTCGGCACTGCCTTGGAATGCCTTGGCGACCATCTCCGCACCATCGGCCCCGTATTTGGCAAATTTGGAAAGCTGAACCCCGCCAAAGCCAGTCTTCACACCCACCCCCAGCGGCGTGGCATGGGCATCAAACTGTGGAATTAGCCCCAAGCCCGCAGACGCAATATTGAAAATCGTTCCCAGCAAGCTGAAGGTATCGGCCGTCGGAAGGAAAATATTGAGCTCGGCATTCTCGTTTTTATT
The DNA here is from genome assembly GCA_016718825.1 of Bacteroidota bacterium. Classification (NCBI taxonomy): domain Bacteria; kingdom Pseudomonadati; phylum Bacteroidota; species Bacteroidota bacterium. Next base: position 10,426 of record JADKCL010000025.1, read on the forward strand.
GAGGGGCAAAGTCTCGCCCAGTTTGCCACCGAGCGAAGCCACCGCATTCCCCGCAAATTCCATCAATCCGCCCACGCTGCTTTCTTTGCGGTAGGCCTCGGGGGCGATGTCGATGGCATATTGGTCCACCAGCTCGGCATACACGCCATCGAATGTCTCCTCGGTCAATGCATTGCGCAGCAGTTCCACGGTCTTCAGCTTATCAATGTCGGTTTGGCTCACGCCGAGAATGCGCTTGTAATGCGCAAAGCGCTCAAACGCGGTCGCCCGCGAACGCAGCAGGGCCTCGGTCTGTGCCTCGGCTTCCTTCCATTGCAGAAAGCGCACGTCGCGGCTCAGTTTCAGGATGCGCAATTCGTTTTGCTGCCGCAAGGCCGCCAGGTGCTCGTTTTCGCCCTTCTCGATGGCGCTCAGCAATGCGCCCCCCAGCGACTTCACCTCGTTGCAAATCTCCATCGCCTTCTGCAGCAATTGCGGCCCGCGAATGTTAGAGATCGGCTGATTGATGTTGTTGATGATGCTCCCGATGTCCAGCCCTGCAGCGGCGGCCTTCACCAACATGCCCGGATCGATTGGCGGATCAAACAGCGCCAATTGCCGCACGACACCCTCGATGTTCATGCAATGCCGAATCTTGAACAAGCGGTCCTCCACACGGTCCCAATAGGCGAGCAAGACATCGTTTTGGGGAATGCAAAAGTACAATGCGCGACCGATCCCGAAGACCGCACCCTGCCCATTGTTGCCGGAATTGCTGCCGCCTTGGATGTTGAAGGGAAATTCATTCTCCATCGCGACAATCGCGTTGCTGAAGGCATCGAGGCCAGCAGTCTTCAAATCGTTGTAGCTCTTGGGCATGATCTTGCGGCGCGGCGGGATCGCCTGTGGCTTGGGACCGAGGATGTTGGAGGCGAAGACATACAATTGCGTGGCCTCATTCAAGGTCTCGATCGTGTCTTGCCGAAACAGCGAGTCGCCCCAGGCGATGAGGTTGTCGATGTACTTCATCACCACATTCATCTGGTAGGCCAGGTAGCGCGTGCGCGCCACGACATGGGGATTGAAGGGCGTCTTGCGCCAAGTCGCGATGCTCGACTCGATTCTCGCCTTCAGTGCAGGATTGATGCCATCGTGGAGCGATGCCAGCATCTGGTCCAGAAATTCGGGCTTGGTTTCCTCGCGAAATCGGAGAAACTTCCAGAAGCGCTGCGGCAGCGGCTCGCTCAGGTCGGTGCTTGTGGGATCAAAAATAAAGTGAAACCACTTCTGTGCATCCGCAAAGCGCTGATTTTTGCTCAGGTGGATGGCGATCGCCAACGGCGCGTGGAAAAACAGTTCCCAATTATAGATCGCATAAGGCCCCAAGTCGCTCACGTCGATATTGTGGCTTGGAAATGGGCGATCCACCTTTGGCCCGACATCATAGAGATTGTCCTCCAGCGGCAGCACCAGCGACGGGTCGAGGTGCTTCGCCATCAAGGCATAGAGGCCGTCGCGGTTCAGGGCCTCGATGAGCTCGTCGCTATAGGGATGGTAATGCAAGGAATAAGTGTATTCGATGCGGCGGTAGGATTTGTCTTTCAAAACCCATTTGGCAATGCCATTTTCACGCTGCGAGTTGGCAGCATTGGTCTTATGAAAATTATTTTGAAGTTTCATGATCTTGAGATAATTGTGGGAAATGGATTATTGACCGCCGGCATTGAAGTTTCCGAAATCGCCGTTGAGACCGACCTGCTGACCGATATTCACCTGCCCGTTGCCATCAAACAGCACATTGCCGAAGCTGAAGAATCCTTCATTGGGCAAAATCACGTTGATATTCGGGTTTTGCATGACATCTCCCCAACCCGGATTGATCACTGGACCACCGAAATCGGGTTTCTCATACCATGGAATTTCCATGATTGGAGGGATTTCCACGTAATAGTCAGGAATCTCGGGAAAGTAGTAGCCTGGCTCATCCTTTACCAGATGCAACTTCTCCGTCGGCTCCACAAAGAACTGACTGTGCTCGTCGCGGTAGAAAAAGGGCGCATTCCATTGATTCGCTGTCGGATGCATGAGCGGCCGCACGGCATAGCCAGGGAAGAGACTACCCAGTTTGGTCGTCAAGGTATATTCGACCGTCGATTTTGCGGCATTGGAAGGCTGCGCAATATTCACCTTGAAAGCCTTTTCTGGCCAGTTCATGCTGTTTGCGTCGTAAGCGAAGTGTTTAATGTAATTGCCACCATAAGGATCACGGAACATCCGGTCCGTGAAGAAATCCACCTTGGATCCCAAATCTAGATCCCAGGTCCCCTGCTCGATTTGCGGCGGTGCATTCTTGCTCGTAAAAGTGATTTTGGCAACATAGGAATCGGGTCCATTCGGGGCATACCACATGTCAAACAATAGCTTTTGCGAGAGCTTTACCCCCGGTTGCGTCGGTGTAAATGTCTTGGCAAACAGTTGCAACTTGCTCGCATCAAAATAGGGTAGCCCCTCAAATTTGACAGGCCTCCTGAGTTCTGAGGATTTAGGCGAGCTCCATTTCCCTTTGTAGTAATCGCCGTAGCAAAGTGTGATTTCTGCGTTCACCTTGGCGCTGTCCTTCCATTCCGCGTCGGCAAGGCCATAAGGTTTGCCGCCTGCGGCATCGGCCGGTTTCACAAATACTGTCAACCAAAACAGGTACAACTTGCGTTTCCACATGATCGGCATCACAATATCGCCTTCGATTTGCAGCGATATTTTCTCCCAGGCCGTCCAGCCGGTTGCGTCATAGCGGCGGTAATAATATTGCCGCGTATTGCCGTTGGTGCGGCCGACCACGTGCAGCACGTCCAGGTTTTGATCACCCATCTCATCTTCTTGCAAGTAGGTGCCCACCACCTCAAGGTAGGACACGTCGTCCAGCTTTTTGAGGTAATGCAAATAGGCATCCTCCGCCAACTCATCCGTAATGTCGCTCTTGAGCAATTCGCCCTCCAGTTCCCTGAAGAAGGGTGACTTGTTGTCCCGCAACTCCGGCTCCAGCCAATTCTCGGGATAAAGGAAGATCTTGCGGTTGGCTTCCCAGACGCGGTAGCGCTTCATCCATTCCCATTGTTTGGCGCGGATGGAATCGGGCGAGACATTGGGCTCGAGGTTCATCATGCAGCGCATCACAAACAGCTGCACGCTGCTCAGCGCCATGCGGATGCGTGAGGTCTGCATGCAGGCATCCATCTGCACGTCGATCAGGAAATACTCGTAGAGTTGATCGGCATTTTGAATCTCGGGCGAGGGGGCGGCGTGGTGTAGGATGTAGGCCACCATGGCGTCGCGGCTGCGGTTGCGCAGGGCATCGCTGATGCTCTGCATCGTTTCCAGCCAGGCAGTATCGTCCAGATAGGCGCGCATCACACCCTTGATGGTCGTGATAAGCGCGGCATCGGGTTGTGCCACAAACCATGTGCGCAGGTCCGCGGCGGCATAGCCCGTCTTTAAGACCAGCGCCATCGCTTCACGCACTTTGTAGAGATTGTTCAAGCTCGACAATTGCCCTTGGGTCAGCCCAAAATGCAGCAGCACCTGATCGAGGTCGGCTTGCGTCCAGCCATTCACGTTCACCAAGATGCCTTGGCCTTGTGGCGTGGTGAGCGTCGGGTGCTGCACGAGTTGCACCCAGGTATCTGGATCAGGCTCGTTTTCCTTCTTGAGCAGCACGAAGCGCAAGAGCAAGGCAAGCTTGGTCCAGAGATTGGGCGGCGGGCTGCCAGCCAATACGTTGCCGGTCGGCAATGCATTCAGGATGCCTGTCGTATCCGCATTCTCGCCAGCAAAGTAACCCATTTCCCTTGCGGTGAATTTGAGCATGGCCTGCAGCATCGCAGCCTTTTGCAAGCGCAGCAAAGAGGTTTCAGCTGCGTCCAATTCCACTGTGCGGTAGATCTTGTTGGCCGGCACAGCCGTCTTGGCCATGCCTTTGGTGCGCCAACTCAGGGTCACCACTGCATTTACCGGCAAGTTCGCCACGCTGATGCGCAGGCGATAAAAGCTGCCTGCCGTCCAGCTAAGCAGGCCGACCGATTGCACTTCGGCCTTGTCGGTGGGCTGTGGCGCATTGAGCGTGTGATTGGCGATCACGGGTGCAGCGCCATCGACCGTGAGGTTCACAATGGTGCCATCCAGGGCCCTGAGATAGAGGAGGTAATCGTCGGTCGCAGGTGCCTCGACATGGAAGTCGTAGTTGCCATTGGCATTGATTGCGACAGCGTTCTCCATCGCCCGGAAATCGATCAAGACAGGGCGGTTGGCATCGGTGCCGGCATGGATGACATCCTTGTTGCTGGTAAGCGCCGCGACCGAGGGTTCATCGGATTTTAAGATCGCCACGAGGGCGATGCGCAAGGCATTGTCCTTGAGATTGTCCTTGAGTTGGGGCAGGATGTTGTTGAGAATGATACCCGTCTTGCCGGCATCATCTGGCGCTGGCAACAGTAGGTTGTAAAGCGTCCCCAACTCTGGATAGGCAGCATTCAAGGCATTAAAATCTGCCGTACCCGCGTCCTCCAGCAGTTGCAGGGCTGCGGCCAAGGCTGCCGTGTTTGCAGGCTGCCAGAGCGGGTCCACGATGAGCGCGGCAGCACCATTGAGTGCCACACGCGTCGCAGCCGACAGTTGTCCAGTATGCGTGAGCAGGCCCTTGAACGCATCGTAGCCGAGATGAGGGTCCACATCCGTGAGCTCCGTCGGTAGGCTGTCCATCGGCAGGGCAAAGGGCGTGGTATAGATGGCATTGTCACCCACCAAACCAAAGAAGTCGGTGACCACGGCATTGTCATAGACGAGCGCCATCTTGCTGCGCGCATACGCGAGGTCGGGATTGTTGGGCGCGACACTTAGCGACGCCTCCACGGCGGTGAGGGCATCGCGCAATAGCTTGGCTTGCCCGTGCAAGGTGGTGGTGCTCAAGTTCAATTGTCCAGTGAGATCGGCGTTGCGGAGGATGTAATCCACATCCACGACCTTGGGGCCGCTCGCCTTGAGCAGTTGCCAGGCGCGCACGAGATGGATGAGGCTCGGCTCTGCATCCTGCATATCGGTCGCAAAGGGATCAAAACCCGTGAGGATGACGAACTCTTGCAAGTCCGTGAGGCCCGCTTTCAGGAGCTTGGCGAGCGTCTCAGTGCGTTGCAAGGCTGGAATGGTGCTGTCCCAGAGAGAGAGCCAGGCTGGGAGCTTCTTTTTGGGAATCTTCTGCAATTCGATGAGGCGCAAGAAATTGGCGATGCGGGCCAGCAAAGTGCTGAAGGCGCCGTCGATATTCCCAAGGCTCAGGGCGTCTGGGGCTGTGGGAATGAAGGCATTGATCACAGCATCGGTCATTTCCAGGCTCCAGCCCAGCTTGCGCCAGAGCCGGATGAAGCGGTGCAAGCGGTCGTAAGCGAGCATGTCGAGGCGGTTACCAGCCAGGGATGGATCCGCAAAACGCAATTCCATATTGCCGAAATCGCAGGCAGCCGATTCTGGATGCTGGTCGGTCAGCGTGATCAAGTTCAGGATTTTGTGCTGGTTTGTCGTGAGCCATTGTGTCACGCTGGGCACGTATTGCGCTTGGTCCAGATCGGGAGGCAGCAACAGGAGCAACGCTGGGCCTGTCAAGGCACCTGTATAGTAGTCCTTGATCTGCTGCATCGAGATGCCGAGCTGCTGCAAGAGCGCCACCAAGTCCACACCGGGGTTGATGAAGCGGGTTTTCAAGATGGCAACCAACTCCGCGTATCTGAGGTCTGTATTGCGGCAATAGTCCTTCGCATTGCCAACGGCCGCATTCAGGGCCACAATATCCGCATTCGTGGGGAGACCATAATATTCCGGCACGGTGCGCCCTGCATTCCCGGTCAGGATGTTGTATTCCACTTGGTTGAGGCAGAGCATCTCGCGATGGGATGCCTGTGGCGTTTGGAAAATGCGCAGGGCCTCGGCGAGCGAAGTATTGAGCGACTCGGCGATCAAGCGCAGGTTTTCCCATGGCCGGTCAAAGGGCAGGCTCATCGGATAGACATTGTTGAGGGTCGGCGTATAAGCGGCCCCCACGACATGTTCGGGATCGGCCAAAAGATCGGGCGTGGTGCTGCCCTCGGCGGTATTGAAGCCTTCAAAATCCGTGAGCGAGCCATTGGCAATGTAGTATTCCAGCACCTCATTCACCAGGTCAATATAGGGCATCGCGGTATTGGTGTTTTCACAGGTGAGCAGGATGTGCTCGATGTCTGGCCGCCGATCGAGCAATTCATCGATGGGATTGGTGCGGGTAAATGTCTTGCCGGTAAGGTCGAGGAATTGCAGCAGGTCGACCAAGTATGCGGCGGGGCTCAAGACCGATTTGCAGTGGCTGCAAGCGCAATAATCGATGTTGCCAAAGAGATTTTCCATCGTCGGCGGTGCAACGATGGCGTCCAGGGCCATCTTGCCTTGCTGCAAGCCATTGTTGCTGCCATGGATGGCATAAACCGATGGATTGACATTTTGCGAGAAATATTGCGCGGTCATGTTGAGCGCGGTGCTGTATATCTGCGCCGATTTGTTGTAGACCATTTGCGCTTCTTCCAAGCTCGGGAAGCTGTCGCTATGGGCGCTCAGGAATTCCTCTTCCGAATAGTGCATCACTTTGAAGGCCGAATCCAAATTGGCGTCAAACAAGGCTTTCATGGACGCATTGGAGGGCGACATCTGGTAGAGTCGCTCCACCTTTTTGACGCCGATCTGTGTATGTTGATCCAATTCGGCAAAGCCATCCCAATTCTTCACGGGCTGTAGCCCGATCTCGAAATTGGGGTAGCCGGCTTCCAGGAAGGCAGCCACTTGGCCCTGACGCACGTTGCCATCGACATCGATCTCTTTGCGGCGCACCATGTCGGCGGTCACGAGGGTGGGGTAGCTCAAATTGATCTGAGAGGCCAATCCGGCGGTATATTCCTCGACGCTGAGTCCCTGGGGCACCCTATCGGCGACAAGGGGTTGCCAAGCATCTGCTTTGTAGAGGCCTGCCCTTGCCAGGTCCTCGGGCCGCTGGATGTCGAGCGTCTGTTGCAGGTGCTGTATGAGAGGGACGTTTTGTTTGGTGAGGAAGCCGAGTTTGGCATCCGCTTGCAGGCGGGTGATGGTCCCCTCGTCCATGCCCTTCTCAGCGAGCGTGGTCCAGAGTTTGCTTTGGTCGGCCTTGGTGGCTTGGTAGGTCTCGAGGAAGAGGTTCTTTTGCTGGTTGTCGAGGCGCAGGTCCAGCATCTCGCCGAGTGAGGAAACGGCCCCAGCCATGGGATTGACCAAGGCGTGATGCGTGCTCATGCTGGTATGCAATTCGATCGTTTGCGGCAGCAACTTGTCCATGGGGATCAGGCCATTCTCCATCGCCTTGGTGACCATCGCCGAGACTGTGTTGTTGCTCAGGTTGTGGATGGCGTTGGGGTCATTGGGAATGCCACCGGAAGAGGGCATAGTAATGGGCGGCGGTAATCTGGGTCCCTGCACTCAGGCTGGCAGCGCGAGCCGCCATGGCCACGGCGCGGGGATCCCAACCGCTTTTGTTGGCCAGGAAGGTGATGTTTTGGGCCTCACCGTCTTCCTTGAGGTCTTCCAGTGCCTTGCCGCCGAGCAGGGGCTGCAAAGCGGCGAGCAGGCGCTCATATTCAGTGCCGCGCAGGCTGTCTTGCTGCGCGATGCTGAAATTCACCGTTTCGGTCGCGCCTGCAACGTATTTCACTTCCGAACGGGCAATCTCCTGCGTGAGCTTGGCATCTGTGAAGACGCGCACCAAAAGATCGGCGCGTGTCTTGCCCTGCAGGCTGCTCCGCATGTAATGCAGCAGGTAGCTCCCGTCTGCGGCCGAGGCCGTGCTGGACAGCAGGCTGAGCCCGTCGATGCCCTTGTCATAAGCCGCGACCTGCAGATTGCGCAGGGGCTGCCCGGCGGCGGTGAGCACTGTTCCCTTCACCACAAACGTGCCCGAGGCTGTATCGGTGCTGAGCGCCTCCTCGGGAACCGACAGTAGGAAGGGATCGGGATGGGTGGAGATATTAACGACGACTCGGTCGCCCGAGTCGAGCACGAGGCGGTCGCCGACATAAACCTTGAAATACACGTCGGGCTTCCGGTCGAGGAAGAGCTCCATGAAATAGGTCTTGTCAAACTGCATGGTAAAGCGGCCCTGCCCATCGGTGGTCGCCGTGCCCAGCAAGTCGTCGATGAGCATGTCCTTGTCCCATGCCTCCACGCGCAAGCCCGGCAGGGATTGCTGCCGCTTGGCACTGACGACGATTCCTGAAATTGAATAAGTTGCCATATTTTAAGATTGGGTGAAATACATACGATGAGGTGTAATCAATGCTGTGTCCAAGGCCGCAAAATCATCTTGGATTTGGGTGCGCCTTGTTGTAAAAGTCGCGGTAAGAGCGATCGTCTCCTTCCACGGTGATGTCCATGTCCTCGGGACGCCAAGCGGCTCCCGTCGTTCTCGTCGGCAGGATTTCGACGTAAGATGGGGCTTGTGAACCGTCTGGCATCGTCGGACGTTGGTGCATATAGGCGTCGATGCTTTCCATCGTTTGCGCTTCTACGGCACCCGTAATAGCCTCGTCTCGCAAACGCTCGGCTACGTTTTGAGGTATCATGGGCAGCGCAGTGCCGTATTTTGCAGCTGCAGCACGTTGCAAAATGGAGAATATCTGGTTGAATTCTGCACGATTCGCACGCGGATCTTGATAGACCTGGTCTGCAACATGGCTTGCGAAATTGCTTTGTGCACCACGCTCGGTCCGGTAGGTGGGATGACCTGTTCCGACTGCCTGTACACCAAAGATGATCGCCTTCAAGGCAAACATCACAAATATGCTGGCAGCGAATAGCAAGCCAGCCATCAATCCCGGATTACCGTTGCCCTCCCTCAATGCGAAAAATGTAAGAACGGCGGCAATCTCAAGCGATACGATCCCGACTCCAATCAAGGTTGGAGTGAGATCCCGAATCGGCGCACCGCCCGACGGATTGCGATTGTGTGGGCCAGGATTCTCCCGGGTTCCTGTATCCTCGAGACTATGTAGATCCCTGCCTAGTTGCACGAGGTCACGGTTGTCTCGGTTCTGAGGCGATAGATTTGCAACATCTCTGTTCACACGCGCCAAAGAATCCTCCTGTGAAGGGTAATGATTCTGCTGAGTACGCCCAATTTCGATTTGAGACATCATCTCCCCAATCCCATCTCCTGGACGATCTTGCTTGTCGTGGTCCATGCCGGCAGTCGCGAGTGCGATCTGCGCCGCATCCTCGCGCGTAAACCCAGCCGCCAATGCCAACCTGTACGTGAGTGCCCCATGGGCAGGCTCCTCAAACATCCCGTTCGTATCCATGAACTTCAGCGGATTGTTGTTCACATAGGCATAGCGGTTGCCCTTTTGTTTCTCGCCGAGCTTGTCGGGACTGAGCCATCGGCCGAGCCAGGGGACGTAGTAGCGGGCGCTGTGGTATTCGAGGCCGCTCTCCTCGTCGCGCTCCATGCCGGTGAAGCGGTAGCGCTTGGCCGCTGCATTCACCGTGGCATTGCGGGCTTGGTAGCTCGTCGTGCCGAAAGGGTGATGCTCTTCGTAACTGATCACGCGACCCGTTTGATCGACTTCCATGCTCGCCGAACTCAAGTGATTGGGCAATTGGTAGCGCACGAGGTGGGCGTCGGGCTGGCCATTCTGGCCAACGGTGCGGTTATCGACCATGGCGATGCGCTGCTTGTCGTCGCTCACATGCAGGGTGTAGCGCTCGACATCGAGGTCACCTGCATTGTCGTAGCTGCGGTACAGCTCCACCGTGCCGAGGTAGTACCGCTGTTCTTTCTTCAAGGCTTGTGCACCCTGCGCATGCGCCTTGTCAGTCACCTTGCGCACGCGTTCGCCCTTGCTGTCATACACATACCACGTGGTCTCGGGTTCGCCTGCATTCACCGCTTGCGTCGCCACGGCTTGCAATTGGTCTCGGTAATTCCACTGCATCCGCGTAAGGTGGGGCATCGCCGTTGCGAAGCCATGCTGTGGATGCGGGTGGTAGTGGTAGTTCTGGCCAGAGATGCTGGTGAAGTCGAGGCGGTTGGTGCCGGGGACGTAGCTGTAATTGCGGGTGTACCCAGCCATGTCGGCGGTATGGATCAACTGAGAGAGATTGCCGACTTCATCGTAGCGATATACTTGCGCATAGGGCCGCCATAGGAAATCATCGTTCGGATTGAGCTGCTTCAAGAAGGGCAGGTCGTTCCAGTTGTCGAGTGAGGAGAGGTTCACCGTCGCCGCATGCTCACGACCTGTGGCATGCACGAGCTGGTAGATGGGATCGTAGGTATAGGTGCTCAAGCCCGTCGTTTTCTGGTTGTCCCAGAACCGCACGGGAATGCATTTGTCCTCGAGATGGGTGAGGTTGCCCACCGCGTCGTAGGTGTAGTACAGGTCTTGCAGGCTCTCGCCATTCAGGCGGTAGCTATGCAGGCGGGTGATGCGCCAGGTCTCGTTGTCGTAGAAATAGTCTGCCGTGACATCGTTGCCAAATCGGATCTTCGTGCGCTGACCCTTCTCGCTGTAGTCGATGTTGTGGACAAAGGTCTCCGTGAGCCCCAGGCGCTGCACTTGCACCGCCTGCAGGAGATTGGCAGCATTGTAGGTGGGCAGGTAGGTGCTACCGTCGGCGCTGGTCTGCTGTTTCACCCGGCCCATGGCATCGTATTCGAAGGTCTGCGGGAAGGCCTCGGGATCAAGCAGCGCATCTGGATTCAAAGCAGGCCAATCGATGACGCTTTTGTAGTCGGTGGCAAAGCGGCGGCTGGCGCTCACAAGTTTGCCATCGAGGTCAAATGCCAGCGACTCCAATTTGCCGGCGGTATCGTAGAGCACGATGGCTTGCCCGCGCAGGTTGAGCGCCTGGTCATTGAGGGCACCCTCGCCGTAGACGATGCGCTCGATCACATGGTTCAGGGGTGCCCCATCGCCGCCGCTCACCGTCTTTTGCGTGATGCGGTGGATGGGATCGTTGTACTGCGTGTGGAATACATGCTGGCGATTATCCCAGTCATACATCGCCTCGCCGAAGATGTTCATCAGCTTCCAGCGCGCACCCGAGTCGGGGGTCACTTGGTAGAGGGCATTCCCGAGCATGTCGTATTTGCTGGTCAAGACGGGACGCAGCAAGGTATCGGTCGTGATGTGGGCCTGCCCCTGGATGTCGAGCGTGAGGTAGGTGTTGTACTGGATATCCACGTTCAGGTTGTCCTTTCCATTGTGTGTCACTTGCAAGACGCTGCGCCCCTGTGCATCAAAATGCTCCGTGAATTGTGTGCCGGCATGGGCGAAGGCCTGTGCGGCAGCCTCTGCCTCGCGCATCGGGTCCTTGCCTGCCGCGAGCAGCGCTGCATCGATGTTGTGGTGAATGCGGTCGAGGTACCATGGTGATTCCGCACAGGTGTCGTTGCGGTCCCAAGCCTCCTTTTTCCAACTGTCGAAAACAACTTTGGTGAGGGTGCCATCAGGGTGCATCACCTTGATGGGGCGGCCAAGAGCATCATAATATGTGATCGAGCCTTTGCCAGTCTCCACCAACTCCTTATGGTTTTCATACTGATGGGTCACGGAGAAGTAAGGCTCGTATTCCTTCACGACATTACCTTTGTTGTTGAGCACCTTGCGGCCATTGCCGATCCAGCGGTTTTGGGGATTGGGTCCGGCGGATGTATCGACGGTCAAGATTTGGATGCTGGCATTGGGGTTTTCGATCACCTGCTTGGCGAGACCGGGCTCGGCCTGGGCTTTGGTCATCGTGACCTTGCCGCTACCATTGGCATATTCAAACTTGAGTTGGAGCGGGGAATCGACGTTTTGTTGGAAGTATTCCTCGCGGGCAATGGTGGCAGAGAGGGCAGGCAGCGATCCGCCGGATGATTTGTAGCGGTCCCAGTCATAGGCGAAACGCAACGTGGCCTTCTGGAGCAGCGGCTGCGCCGCAAGTGCTAAGGCACTCGGAGTTGCCGCCGCTGCAAAATGCTGGAGGTTCAGGGTCTCCGCCGCATCCTCCCAGTCCAAATGGCCTGTGAGGTCGTCGGCTTGCAAGCCCTTGCCGAGCCGAGCCATGACCTTCACGCGCCCCAATTCGTCAAAGATCACCTCGGTGATGTTGAGGTTGGCGTCGCGGGTGCGGCGAGCTTGCAGCGTGCGCAAGTCAAACGCAAGGACGGTATTATGGTTGAGGGCGGCATCGACGGTCTCCTGCATGAGCAGGAAGTCGGTCGAGAAATAGCTGAGGCTGGTTTTGGCGCCCAAGGGATCGGTGACCGAGAGGGCGCTGTAAAAGCGGGTCGCTGCAGCAGTGGGTGCCTCGCCAAGGTGCAAGTATTGCGTCGTCCCTGATCGGATCCACCAATTGGTGTCGCCGTCCAAGTGCATGTATTCGCCCTCAGCCATCATCGGTGCCGTCGCCTTGATCCCAAAGATGTCGGCTAGCAGCGCGGAGGAGAAAGCGAGCTTGTATTTTTCTGCCACCAAGCCCAGCGGATGGATTTCGTGCAAGGCGAGCGGCGTCACGAGGTCGGCAGACAGGTAATAGCTGCGTTCCTGTGACAGCAAGCGCCGATGGACAGTGCCCAGAGGCGGGACGGTCTGGTATTGGTGGTATTCGACCGGGGTCGAATTGAGGAGGACATGGAATGTGGGCCGGTCAAAATCAATGATTTTGAAGAGACCGCCGCTCGGTATGAGGCCCTTGATTTCGTAACTACTCTGCTCGGCCAATAGGCGCAGGCGATAGGTGGTCGGGGAAATGCTGTCGTCGGTGTAGCTGCTTTTTTGGTAGCTCACCTGCGTGAGGGACTGCGCAGCGCTGGTTTGGATCGGCAGGCCGACGCCCGGCACTTGGCGGCCATAGACGACGCTGGCGCTCTCCAATACATTGCCGAGCTCATCCACACGTACATTCAGGGTGTGGCTGATGCGCGGATCGGTGATATTGCGGTCGTAGTTGAGGGTGAGTGTTTCGCTCTCATTGACCACAAAGACGGCATGTTGTTGAGCACCCTTGGGTTGGATGAGCGCCACGACGCAGTTGTGGGTCGCGACCGAATAGGGGCTCAGTTGACGCTTGCGTTCCTGATCTGTGGCATTGAGACTGGGGGCGTCTAGCGCGAAAACCTCGGCACGCAGGGGCATGCCCTTGCAGGCGCGCATGGCCTCTTGCCATTCGTCGTCGTTGAATCCAGCGATGGCACCGAGCGGCAGATGCGGGGCGACGATGAGCCGCGCCTCGTCGAGTTTCGGCTCATTCACAACCACGGGAAATCCCTTGCGGTTTATTTCCTCGGGCCAATATTCGGTCGCAAACTGGCTCAGCAAGCGTTGCCGGTCCATGCCCGCCCCGAGATGGTACCAAGTTTTGGTGAGCACCGGCGCTTGGTGCAATGTGGCGTCCACGACATTCGTCGCTCCGCTCTTTACCCAGTGCTCAAATTCCTCGGTATCCAATTGATCCACCCTCCCAAAGCCCCTGAATTCGCGCTCGCGGTGGTCGTAGTAGCCGTGGTGGTAACTGTACTCGCTCACGTAGCGGCTGCCCTCCACATGGTCCAGCATCTCGGTTTTGCGCATGCAATGCACAGGAAACGGGAGACGTGTGATCCAAGAGTTGGCCCAGGGCACGGTCGTTGTTGTAGAACCACGTGGAACTTTTATAGCTCAGGCGGGTCTCCTTGCCGAGGTTGTTCACGTAGCGTGTGAGGAGATGTGGTTTCTTGCCTGCCATGAGGTCGATGTAGCGCAGAGGCGCCTGGGCGTGCTCGGGCAGGCTGGATGTCCAGACAATGCAGGCAGTGCCATTGCCGAGGATGTCGCTCACAGACACCGTATTGGGGCGGGCGGTGGAGAGAAAGGGCACGATGTCTTGGGCCTCGCTCCAGGCATTGCCGCTCAGGTTCAGCCAAGCCTTGCAACCTCCATGCGTGAGGTAGAGCAGGTCCACATTGCCCGTGCCGCTGAGGTCTGCCAATTTGAGTTGGCCGGGATCGAAGAGATCGGGATGGGTAAACCACGGGGCATTGGCCATGGCGACGCGGGCCCCGAAGCGCCCGTAGCCGAGGTTGGGCCAATAGCTGACCTCGCCGTTGCGCACACGCACGATGTCTTGCAGGCCGTCCCCGCACATGTCTGCGAGGAAGACGCTTTGCGATTCGTCGCTAAAGACCAAGGCAGGCCCATGCTCCTCGTTTCCTGCCTTGGGCGATCGTTGTGCCGATCCATAGCCCTGCTTGCCCAGCGCCTCGTGCCAGACGAATGCATTTTCCTCGGAGATCAGGATATCCGCCTTGCCATCACCATTGAGGTCCAGCATTTTCTGGTGGGCATTTTCCCGCTTGGCATTCAGGATCTGGGGGAATGCTTGGAAAGGCAGCCACTGCAAGTCGTCGCTCAATTCGAAGTAGCCTTGGAGGCTCTTGTCATGGACGACGATTTGTTTCTGGCCATTGTTTTCCAAATCTTGCAGACTCAGGGCACCGCCCGAGACGAAGCCTGAAAAGGAAGGACGCGGCGCGACCAACGTTTGGTGGTCCAGGTGGATTTGCCCGTCTTCGTTGCGGTCGCCGGCATTGCGCTTGTAAAACCATCCATTGGCCTGCTCGCTCAGGATGCCGGGAATGCCTTCTCCCCACAGGTCCACCCATTGGTAAGGACCGTCGATGCCCGAGGGCAGGTTTTCCTGCGAAGCCTTGTCGAGGGTATGGATGGTATTGTCCCAGTCGAGGGGCTGGTAGCTGAACTCCAATGCGGGCAATGATTTTTTGGAATATTGGCCGTTGGACATGCTGTGGTAGCCGTTTTGGGTGACGCTGCTGAGGTAGCTGAGTTCAGCGTCTTGGCCTGCGCCCACGCCCGAGGACGTGTAGCCAAGGTCCAGGGAGCGCACGAGGCAGGGTTGCCCAGCCTGCAAGTCCGGGAATGTGTGAAACATGAGCACCCGCTGCAAGAGGCGGTAGCTCCTCACTTCAAAGCCCGGGCGGTAGGTGCTGAAGGGGTCGGGCCGCAGTGCCCAATCCTGGCCGGGCACCTCGGCAGGCGTTGGCAGGGTGGCGTGGTGCTCGCCGTAATCAAGCACAGCCTCGAAGCGGTAGGCACCCACATAGTTGGGCGGCAACATGGCGTGGACGGCATCGCGGTAGCAAGGTGTCGCGTTGCCATACCGGATCGATTTCAGGTAAAGGTTGCGCTGCAGTGCATTGCCGTTGAGGCGATTGCGCTCAGCGATCGTGTTGGGCACGCCTTGCAGGTTTTCTGGCTTGTAGGTGAATGCGATGCAATTGCCGCGGTCATCTAGGCTGAAGTCTGGTAGCCATTGGAAGACCCTGCTGGGGTCGGCGGGATCATGCAAGCGGCTTGCAGGGCTCGTGCCGAAATAAGTGATGTGGTTGTCTTTGGAGATCGTGCGCCACCACGTGTCGTTGCCCTGCCGGATGCGCTCAATCCTTGCCACATTGGATTCAAGACGTGGTCGATAGACTTGGACTTGGAATCCCGCAATCGTGTCTGCATCGGGCACCCAATGCCCGCCCTGCCACCGCAGCGCCGGCACCAATTCCTCGGCACCTGAAAACATAAATGTGTCGTCGGCATCGTTGTACCGCGGCAGTCGGCGGTCGGTGCGCCGCTGGATCGAGGTGCCGTCGAGACTCCAACCGATGCCAGCGATGCTGTTGCCGCTCCCCGAGTTGTAATTCAGGGCGAGGGATGGCGTGTAGCCGTTGCGGCCGGCCGATAGCGGAACCTTGACGCTGAACGAAGAGGTGCCGTTGCTCGGGTTCATCTTGAATTGCTCGTCGATCCCCTTGATGGCCCCGCCGCCCTTGGGCAACGTGACGCTAGGGACATCGATGGCGATGCCATTCTTCTTTTTGCTATCGGGTGCCGCGCTGTTGGCGGAGGCGTTCACCGAGGGGGTGGGTGTATGCGGGGCGGTATTCTTGTCTAGCATAGATGATACAAATTCAAGAAGTCGTAAGGCTCAAAAGGAGCCAATATTGCGTTTGTGCCCAAGCGGCATTTTATCAAACATCCTTCCATAAGCATGGCACACCGTGTAGGCAAGGCAAGACCAAACCGATATAAAAAAGCGATCTACAAGCAAATACGTCTATCGCTATTCTCAATCACGATGCATCTCATGGGCCGAGGTGCTATTGTGGCGGAATAGGCATCACTTTGGCCAAACGCCAAGGATACATTGTCATCACCAAAAAATGCTTAAATCGAGGGTGATGCCTTCACAATGGCACGATGCCATTCTCTAACATCCGTTTAGTCACTTTATAAAATCAAAGTTAAGACAATCATCGAAAGAGGCAAATGACTTAAAAGAAAAAAACGTATATTCAACAATCAAATACCCAAAAAAGTAAACACCCAAGAATTCAACACCAACAATGATTCTGTAAATTCCATAAATTCTGCTAATTCTGATCCACTATGGCAAAGGCATCAACCCCACATCCCATCCAAGGCAAAATTGGAAACCTCATTTACACCGTCAGAAACGGCAAGCAATTTGTCCATGAGGCTCCCAAGGAATACGTTTTCCGGCAAGGCACACCTGCACACGGCCTCAACAGACGCGAATTTGCCGGCGCAGCCAAAATTGCCTGCGAAATCTACAATGCCCTCAAACCGGAAAAGCCGCGCAAATGGCAGGTTACCAATCCCGCCGATGCCCCCGGTCCGATTTTTAAAGCCTATTCGCAAAATGTGTTGACGGGGATCCTCAAAAAAGCCTCCGAAGCAGAGGCCAAACGCAAGCACAGGTACTACCATTTTGCGGATCGTTTTCTGTTTCGGGACGCTGCCGTAGCCCTGAAGGGTCTTGACCTGAGCAAGAACGACGACACGGCAGGCCATGTCAGATTTATTCCAATTGGACCGCAGCACAACCCCACTGCGATTCGTATCCTTGGCTTGACCAAAGCCGCGGAGACAATTCCGGCCCATGGAAATGCCCGCCTCGAAGTCCGTTTTCACATCCGGCAAGTCAGGTTCGTGGAACGTTTTTATTCCGAATCGCATGCGGCATGGATCACCCAAGAAGAACAGAAGGGCGAATCCAAAAAAACGGGCACCTCCAAGCAAAAGTCCACACAACCCAGTGATTGGATTCCCTTGGACATCCTGCCAACCGAAGGGATTTCGATTGAGCTACCAGCCTGGGAACCCGATGCAACCTACCTGACTGCAATTCTCATAGAATGGCGCGAGATGCGCAAAGTAGGCCAGAAAACGATTCGCCATCACGCCTTTGGCATTGCACGCATCGTATCCGCACATGCGCCCGCCGCAGTCTGGGAAGCCCAAGACGCCAAATCTTTAGAAAGGCAAAAACCCGCTGCCCACCATACCCTTCCGACGGCCATCCTGAACCAAACTGCAATGCCAAGGGTCAACCCCTACACGAATCCCAAAGCCTACATCTCAGCCGCCCTAGCCAAAATGCGACAAACGTAAAAATGTCGTTTTAGCGCTCCCAACCATCTTTTCTTCCATCAACGCCAACCGCGTCAGGCTACGCCATGCCTCAAATCCAGCCTTCCCACAGCCGGATTGTCCAAATTGTACCAAAACCAGCACTTTCCAAGAGATACTGTCTTGACCTGAAATAGCTATACACCTGAAAAGTGTGTAACTATTAATTTGGAAGATAGACATGAGTAAGAATGACGGAAAAGTAGGCAAGATAATTGCCCATGTTTCGCCTGCGAAGAAGAAAGCTGCGGTGGATGCAATCCTTGCCGGGACGATGACGCGGCGTGAGGTTGCGGAGCAACTAGGGGTTGACAAGTCGACGGTTCGCGATTGGCTGAAAAAGTCTGGCGCGTTGATGGATTGGCCTGCGAAGGCAAGACCCGATGCTGCCACGCGCCGCCGGCTTGCGGTAGCCGTCCAGGGCGGGTACATGACCGTCGAGGAGGCAATGGCCGAGGCGGGCTTGGTCTATCCACGTACGGTCTCAGTTTGGATCAAGGCACTGGATGGCGAGATTGCGCAGCCGGAAAAATCGGTGCTAGACAAGGTGGATGAGCAAGAGGGTGCATTGGCACAGGAAAACAGGGATTTGAGGGCAAGGTTGGCCAACTTGCAATTGCAGTTGCTCGCGGCCGAAACGGTAATCGAGGTGGCCGGGGAGGAGCTTGGGCAAGACCTTCGAAAAAAGTATGGTTCCAAACAGTAAAGCGCATGCACACGAAGTACAAGGGCATCGGCGTCAGGGTGCTCTGCGAGCTGTTCGGGAAGACGCGACACGCATATTATGACCGTATTTGGAGCGAAACAGAGTGGGAAAGGACCAAGGTCGCCGTACTGGCAATTGTCGCGGTGGTGAGGAGGCGCCAGCCCAAGCTCGGGACACGCAGGCTTTATCACAAGATCGAGGTTCGCTGGCCAACAACGACCTGAAAGTGGGCAGGGACACGCTCCACGAGATCCTGCTGGATGCCGGGATGACGATCAAGGTCAAGCGGCGCATTGGCCCAAGGACGACGGATTCCAACCACGGTTTCCCGCTGTATCCGAACCTCGTCAAGGGCGTCGTGCCCACAGGCCCGAACCAGCAATGGGTGTCGGACATTACCCTACCTGTCGCTGACGGATTGCTTCTGCTTCCTGAGTCTGGTGACCGATGCCTACTCGCACATGATCGTCGGCTACAACCTCAGCCTCTTGATGACCGCCGAGCAGACCATCGTGGCACTTGAAATGGCCTTGGCAACGCTTCCAGAGGGCGACATCGACCTGATCCACCACAGCGACCGTGGCAGCCAATACGCCTGCTACGCGCATACAGGGATTCTTATCGCAAGAGGCATCCGCATCAGTATGACTGAGGACAGCGATCCCAGGGACAACGGCATCGCCGAGCGCGTAAACGGCATCCTCAAGGACGAGCAGGGACTTGAGATGAAGTTTGGATCGTTCGAGGAGGCTTGGGAGAAAGTGCAGGAGGCCATCGAGATTTACAACTACGAGCGGCCACACGGGAGTATCGATTACCTCTCGCCGGCAGAGGCCCACAAAATGAGCGGTCCGATCCCCAAGCGGTGGAAATACTGGCATCAGCGCAAAGGGAGGCAGGATGTGCCAGCGTGACGTAGGTTTCTTCAGGCATCTGCCGATTGCGTATGCCGATAAAAAGTGCGGCCCCCAATCACTCGGAGGCCGACACGGCATTACGCCTACGGGTCGGGCTATTCCTCTTCGGTGGTTGCTCCTCAGCAGAGCCACCGTCCGCTTCACCCGACACGCGAAGTTAGGCATACCCTAGGAATCGTTGAGCCACATCCCTACCTTCGGCTCGGATACGAGGGCTGTATAGCCATTTCAGGCTCGACAACGAGGGGGTGTATAGCTATTTTAGGTTCAATAAAAAGGGTGTATAGCCAGTTCAGGTTCAGCGCCCCTAAGTGTATAGCTATTTCAGGACGAAGCAATACATATATAATAGGTAGCCAAAAGCAACCAACAACACCGCTTACCACCGCCAAAGGTTGATCCAAACACCATCAAGATTCCATCCTGACTGTTGCAGCATACCATCACCCGTCCGACAATCTAGCCCTTCAACTGCCGCACACCTCCGCTCAAAGTCCCCTCTGCCAATAGGCGCATTGCATTTGCATGTAGCGCAACGGCAAGCCGCCGACGCCTTGTCCTCGAACTGCTTCCTCAAACTCGCCAGCCAGAGGCTGGATGCAGCGTCGGCGTTTCGGCGGGACGCCGACGCCTCAAAGTCGGCACCGCCGACCGATTCCCCCTCTCCAAGAGCCTTCAAAATCTCTGATAAAGAAGGCGTTGGAGAGGGGCAGGGGTGAGGCGATCAAAAAAGGCGGCAAGCCGCCACCAATAATCCTTCCGCTGCAAAGCCGCAGGGCCCCGCTTTGGCGCCGACCCAAACAGTCGCCGCCAAAGCGAATAATCGTAGGACCCACCCAACCACGGGCTTCCGCCCGTGGCTACCGACAGACGGCACCTTCGGCGCGAACGACAACACATACAACCAACAATGACTCAATTTCAGAACCAACCCGATCACAAAGCGACCATTGAATGAATTGCCAGATGCTTAAGCTTCTGGACCCCAAAGGCAAAGCCAACCCCTCGTCCTCAAACTGCTTCCTCAAACTGTATATGGCACCGCCGACCGACATGACCCCTTCTCCATGGCCTTCAAAATCACCGATGCCGAAGGACATGGAGAAGGGGCAGGGGATGAGGCGACAACCAAGCGGCAAGCCGCGGACAACAAATCTTCCCCCAACAAATTCAACCCTCGAGATGGTTCTGCTATCAAATCCTGTAAGGACCTAAATTCTGCTCCCGAATTTCGCCAGCCGGAGGCTGAAAACAGCATCCGCGTATTGGCGGGACCCCGCTTCGCGGGCCACGCGCCAACGCATCAATCGGCACTGCCGACCAAAACCACCCGACAAACAAAGTCCTTCCCATCCACCAAAATCCGCAAGGAATAAATCCCCGGCAGGTATCCCCGCAGATCCAGACAAACGCGGTTTTCTTCCTGTAACATAAAAGCAGGCTGAACAATCCGCCCCAAACCATCCATAAGCAAAATCCTGCCGTCACCTATTCCCGGAAAGTCGATGCAACAATGATCCTTACAAGGATTCGGACTGACAACCGGCCGTGCCTGCCCTTGCGCCAAAAGGACCTTGGTCCCCAAATCTTGCACTTGCCCATTGGCGTCGATTCCTTGAAGGCGGTAATAGGTCCTGTCGCCCGCAGTGGGCCAATCTTGGACTTCATACGACCCTGCATTCCCCGTCGCTGTAATTTCTGCAACGGGTAGCCACTGTTGCAGATCCTGACTTTTGGTGACGGCGAAGGTCAGGGCTTGCCATTCATCGGCGGTCGTCCAAGTGACGTGAGCTTGGCCTGTTTCCGATTCGGTCACATCAAAACTCGTGAGCGTCACCGGAAATGGAACCGCCACCGTGACCGTGATGTCATCGATGATAAATCCGCACGTGGTATTCACAACAAATTGATGGAAGATGTTGAGCGTATGCGAAGTGGCCGTTGCTGTGAAGAGAAACGTCGACGGCGAAAGCGCCCAAATCGTATTCGTGCGGGAATCGGTCGTGTTCAGGTTCGCAATGGTCACGCCGATCGTCGCCGGATTCGGCCCGGGACAGCCGCCGAGCCTTCGGGAAGCCACATAATTCAGGTTGTACACCGTTCCCGGAACAAGGCCATTGATCGTTTGGCAAAGTCCGACAAGCACGTCGATTTCGGCAACCGTATTCGCAGTCGGACCGCCGTAGACACTCTCCGGATTGGTTTCAGGCGTGCAACCCCAATTGGCGGTGCCGCTCGTGAAACCGCTGTTGAGCACAACTTGTCCGACAGACAACGTCCAAGTCAAGCAAGACAGTATGGCCAGCAGAAACAGCCTTTTCATAGTAGATGTTGGTTGCGCCGCAGGGGGCAGTCGGAATACGGATCCCTCTCAATTTCAAGGGGAAGGTAATGAATTTATCGCAGACCTGCTACCGAGGCTTCCTTCGAAAACGCATCAGCAAGAAGGCCAGCCCAATTCCCAGCAAAACGCCAATGCACAAAACCTTCCATTCGGCAACGAATTTGTCAAGGAACCCGGTTTTGTCCTGACCACCGCGCGCCGCCATTTCCCGCTCCCAATAGGCGAGGTCATAAATCGGACGCTGGAAATCAATCGGAGCCAGCGAAAACAGGCTCGTCGTCACTTTCCCTTCGGCGTCGACATGCACCTGCCAAAAGGCATCTTCCTCGGTGTCGCCCAAACCTGCGGCAAAGTAGTGGCGTTTTTGATCCTGCGAATGGCCTTCAAACACGGGCAAGGACCAGCTTGCGCCGATGTCGCCGCTGAACCAATAAATCGGGCGGTTCATCGCCAATTTTCCTACCGCATCAAAAACGAGCTTCAACGTGTCCAGGTCCACCTTGTCACGCAACGGCTCATTGGCAAATTCGTCCATTCGCTCAAATTCCGGTTCGGCCAAGGCCCACATCAGACGATGCGAAAAGACAAACAAGTTTTGGCCGCCATCGCATTCGGAGGGCAGGGCCTGCAACTGCTTCAACAATTCATGCCCGCGGTGCTGAAGCAGCTTTTCCGTGTTGAGGAAGATGAATTGGTCGCCATAGGCGCGTTGGCAAGGTAATTCGGCGCCGATCGACGGAGGCAAACTCCCATCTGCCAACAAATCATGGTTCCCGGGAACCAAAATCATCGGGCACCCGAATGCCTCCAAGGTATGTTGGTACTGCGCGACCTGCTGCGCATTGTCCGAATTCCGTACCACATCGCCCAAGGCAAAGACCCAGTTCGGTTGCGCAGCTTTGATTTTGTCGACCGCACCCAGCAAACTCGCCGCCGGCCCTATCGATTGATAATTTTCGTTGGCGCCGTACCAATGTCCTGCTGCAAGAAAGGTATAGCCAGTAGTGGCGATGGGTGCTGCAACTGTATAAAGCGAAGCACTGGGTAGTTCGCGAACCCTGTCAGATGCCACCAATTCGTTTTGAGCGGACAATTGGGACGGAATCAGAAAGATGATTGCCACCAAGGCACCTAGGCACCAAGTGGAGCGTGTGTGTCTTCGTGTCTTCGTGCCTTCGTGGCAAAATTTCTGACCCATTTCGTGGTACATCGGGGTAAATATCGCCAGAGTTTGGGGATTTTCGGCAGAAACCGTATCTCTGTGGTATGCAGAAAATGTTTGTGGTTGCTTCGGTTCTGATCGTGGTTGCCGTCGGGGTGATTGCCCTGTTTTGGTGGCCGATTGTCTTTTCGTTGGCGATTTTCGGGCCATTGATTGCCTTGGGAATTGCCGACATGCTGCAGACCAAACAGACCATTCGCCGAAATTATCCCCTGCTCGGACGCGGTCGTTACTTCATGGAATTTCTGCGTCCCAAGATTTACCAATACTTCGTGGAGAGCGACATCGATGGCCGTCCGTTTTCCCGCATCGACCGGTCGGTGGTCTATCAGCGGGCAAAAAAGGAACTCGACACCGCCCCCTTTGGAACCCAACTCGATGTTTATGCAGAAGGCTACGAATGGGTGAATCACAGCATCGCCGCCCTCGACCACCATGCCGTCGAGGAGGATCCGCGCATCACCATCGGCGGACCAGACTGCAAGCAGCCTTATTCGGCAAGCATCCTCAACATCTCGGCAATGAGCTACGGTTCGCTGAGTCCCAATGCAATCATGTCCTTGAATGCCGGTGCCCAAATTGGCGGATTTGCCCACAACACCGGCGAAGGGGGCATTAGCAAATACCATCTGGAAAACAAAGGCGACCTCATTTTCCAAGTCGGAACGGGTTACTTCGGAGCGCGCGAACCAGGCAAGGAAGGCTTTTCTCCGAAGGCATTTGCAGAGAATGCGATTCGGCCCGAAGTGAAATTGATCGAATTGAAACTCTCGCAAGGCGCCAAGCCCGGGCATGGCGGCATCCTTCCGGCACAAAAAAATACCCCCGAGATTGCCGCCATCCGCGGCGTGCAGCCGGGCACCACAGTCAATTCGCCGCCCTACCACACCGCCTTCCATACGCCGCTCGAAATGATGTTATTCATCGGGCAGCTCCGCGAATTGTCGGGCGGCAAGCCTGTCGGATTTAAGCTCTGCGTCGGCCAAAAAAGCGAATTCCTCGCGCTCTGCAAAGCCATGGTGGAGACAGGAATCAAGCCCGATTTCATTTCGGTGGATGGGGGAGAAGGCGGCACCGGCGCCGCGCCCGTCGAATTCAGCAATTCTGTTGGATGGCCTTTACGCGACGGATTGGCCTTTGTGTACGATGCCTTGGTGGGTTTTGACCTGAAAAAGGACATCCGAGTGATCGCTGCAGGAAAGGTGGCCACCGCATTTGACATTTACCGTGCATTGGCCATCGGCGCCGACGGATGTAGTGCCGCGCGGGCTTTTATGCTTTCCTTGGGTTGCATCCAAAGCCTCGAATGCCATAAAAACATCTGTCCCACAGGAGTTGCTACGCAAAAACCCGAATTGATGAAAGGACTTGTCGTGGCTGACAAAAAGCAACGCGTCGCCAATTTTCATGGCGAAACGGTCAAAGCCTTCCGCGAATTGTTGGCCGCTACGGGGCTGAAACATTCGACGGAGATCAACCGCGCCCACCTGAACCGAAACGAAGGTCAGACCCTCATTGCCCGCTACGACGAAAGTTATCCCTACATCGCCACGGGCAGCTTGCTGCAGGCGCCTTACCCGGATGGCTGGACCAAGATCATGGCGGAAGCAAGCGCCGCGACATTCACCCGTCAAGCTTTGCCGCGATGATCACCTATCCTGAATTGGGCTTGCCGGAAGCCTGGAAGCCGCTTTTTAAGGCCATGGCCGATGCCGGCTGGGAACTGGAGGCCGCTTTGGGGCCGCAAGAACAATTGGATTGCCGCGATGTCCTCCAATTTTCAGGCTACGGGCGCAAGTGTTGGCTTTGCCTGTTGGTCGAGCCCGAATGGTGCGGCAACAACCTCCAATCCGGTGGATTGACCGTTGTCGGATTGTCGGAGGAGCTACCTGGAAACCGTTCAACGGCCGAGGAACACGCACTTCTTTTGTCTGGGGCTTGGGAAGAGGAGGTAAATGGATTTGTGGATGATTTTTTTGCGAAAAACAAGGCAAAAATATGGCGTAGATTGTTGATCGACAATGAAATGTGTGCGTAACATTAATTTAACATCCGGGAAATATCTAGCACAAGAAGTTTGGTCAGCTTTGTAATGCTGTATAAAGCGGCGACAAGATTATGATAGCTGAAACATCGGCCCCAAACGGGCCTGAAACAAAGGCAAAAGAAACTGGCTCCTATTCGCGTATGTCATTTGCAAACTCGTTGATACAGAAGCTGGTCCCAAAAGATAAAAGATTTTATCCATTGTTTGACGCCCATGCAGAGGCTGTCAATGCAGCTGCCACCAGCTACTTTGACCTGCTCATGGCCAAGGATCCAATGGAGCGCCGCAAACATGCAGACAGCGTGAGTGCAGCTGAAGTGAAGGGCGATGAGTTGATTCACAGTGTGATTACCGAGCTTACCGCAACTTTTCTGACTCCTTTTGACCGCGAAGATATCCACCGTTTGGCAACTACGCTCGATGGCATTTTGGATGAACTCAATGGCGGTGCACGTCGCGTTGTCCTCTATGAAGTGACGACGATTCCCAATCAGCTTTTGGACTTGGCTGCTGACATCCGCGCTTGTGGTTTGGCTGCGGTGGAAGCGGTGCACATGCTCAAGACATTGCGCCACCCAAAGCAGTTGGCAGCCAAGATCAAAACCATTCAGGAACACAAGTCACGCGCGGAAGAGACCTTCCTGCATGGCATGGCTAGTCTGTATGGCGGCGACTACGAAGGCAACTCCGTGCTGAAGCTCAGGGAGATCTTCTACGCAACCGACAATGCAATGCGCTACTTTGCAGAGCTCTCCTTTGCATTGGAGGCCATTCTCATCAAGACCACTTGAGTTTTAACTTCCTCCAATGACCACATTGCTGATTGTGATCATCATCCTAGCATTAGGATTTGATTACATCAATGGATTTCACGACGCCGCAAATTCGATTGCGACTGTCGTTTCCACACGTGTACTTTCGCCAACACAGGCGGTGATCTGGGCTGCAGCATTCAACTTTGCAGCCTTTTTTATTTTCAAGGATCACGGCGTCGCCAATACGATCGCCAAAACTGTTCAGGAACAGTTTGTTACACTAGGGGTTATCACCTCCGGACTCATTGCAGCGATTATATGGAACCTGCTCACTTGGTGGCGCGGCATCCCTTCAAGTTCGTCACATACCCTGATCGGTGGATTTATGGGCGCTGCCATTGCACATGCAGGTTTTCAGTCCCTCAATCCCGAACCTATCATCAAAACAGCCTCTTTTATTCTCTTGGCCCCTTTTCTGGGAATGATTGTTGCGATGCTGATGTCCCTATGGTTTTTGCACAGCTTCAAAAAAGCTTGGTATCCCAAAATTATCAGCCTTGTCGTCATTCTTGGGGTTTCTTGGTTGGTGTACTCCAAAATGGAATTCAAAAAGGATTTCGCTGGCGGCTCGGTTTATACCTTGAAGTTTGATGCACCCATTGAAAAGGACAAAGTAAAAAAGGCCTTCACTTTTGTCGATGAGAAGGAAAAGGAATATGCGCCTGTCGTGAAATTGGGGAAGGATGAATCAGGCAAGGCCGACGAAACGAAAACCCTCTACACGATCAAAACGGGATTCCTTAAGAAAAAGGGCGAAACCACCATAGACCCGGCCTTGACGAAAAAGGTCGAAGAAGGCATCTCAAAAACGAAGCTTACGGCTGTTGTGACCGAATCGCACCGCGTTTTGGAAGATTCCCCTGAGCGTTTTGACATTTCCCATTTGAAGGCGAATTACGATGCCTATTGGCTCAAGGTCATTTTCCATGGCTCTAATTTCAAGTGGCTGTTGCTCGCATTTATCGCCTGGATTGTCGGGATATTCACACTGTCTCTCAGCAGCCTCAATCATGCCTCAGCCGAACGTTGGTTCAAGCGGATGCAACTTGTTTCTTCTGGTGCATTCAGCATCGGGCACGGTGGCAACGACGCCCAAAAGGTCATGGGGATCATTTCAGCGGCATTGATCGCAGGGAAGGTCATTCCGGACTTTGAACACATGCCTGACTGGGTGCCATTGGCCTGCTACGCAGCCATTGCAGCCGGAACCATGAGTGGCGGATGGAAGATCATCAAGACCATGGGCAGCAAAATCACTAAGGTGACGCCGTTTGAAGGCGTAGCAGCAGAAACGGCTGGCGCGGCAATTCTGTTCATGTCTGAAAACTTAAAAATTCCAGTTTCCACAACCCATACCATTACTGGCGCCATCATTGGCGTTGGTGCGACCAAGCGCCTTTCCGCTGTGCGTTGGGGCGTTACGACACGTTTGCTCGTTGCTTGGATCATCACGATCCCTGTTTCGGCAGGAATGGGCGCGGTTTGTGGGGGGGGGGGCAAGGGGGGGGGGGTTTTTTTGCGGGGGGGGGGGAAGGAGGGGGGGGGGCAGAAGGGAAAGGCCGGCCGGGGTGGGGGGGAGGGGTGGTTGGGGGTGTGCGGTTGTTGCTGGTTGTCAACGATCTTCGGTTTTCGCCTTTCGGTTGCTGACATGTTGTAATGGCTTGTGTACAACAATTTTTTCATTGGAGCCTAAGGGTTTGTATTTTCGCGCCATTCTTAGGAAAACAATGAAATTAGCTACCATCCCCGAAATGCAGGAAATGGCCGATCAAGTTCGGCGCGACATCCTACGCATGGTTCATGCCGTCCAGTCGGGTCACCCCGGCGGATCCATGGGCTGCACGGAATTCTTCATTTCCCTGTACTTCAACCACCTGCGCCACGACCCCAAAACCTGGACGATGGATGGCAAGGAACAAGACCTGTTTTTCTTGTCCAATGGCCATATTTCGCCCGTTTGGTACAGCGTTTTGGCCCGGAGCGGCTATTTTTCCGTGGATGAATTGGCCACCTTCCGCAAGATCAATTCGCGGTTGCAGGGACACCCCGGCACCAAAGAAGGTCTTCCAGGCGTGCGTGTAGCCTCCGGTTCGCTGGGGCAAGGCATGTCCGTCGCCATTGGCGCGGCGCAAGCCAAGAAGCTCAACGGAGACAAGCATATCGTCTATACCCTCCACGGCGACGGCGAATTGCAGGAAGGCCAAATCTGGGAGGCGGTGATCTATGCCGCCGCCAAAAACGTGGACAACATGATCTGCACCATCGACCGCAACATGCAGCAAATCGATGGACCGACGGAAAAGGTGATGTCCCTCGGCGAATTGCGTCCAAAATTTGAAGCCTTTGGCTGGCTAGTCTTGGAAATGAATGGCCACGACTACGTCGAGGTCCTGAATACCCTGGAAACCGCCCGTCGTGCTACCTACCGTGGTAAACCCATCGCGATCATCATGCACACGGACATGGGCCGCGGCGTGGACTTCATGCAAGGCACCCACGAATGGCATGGCAAAGCGCCCAACGATGAGCAATTTGCACGCGCCATGGCGCAAATTCCGGTAACAAGGTTTCTTGACTATTGAACCGAATGGTGGAGAGTTGAGAGTGGAGAGATGAGAGTTCCACTATCAACTCTCCACTTTTAACTCTCAACTCTCCACTCCCACCGTCAATCCTTTATAAGTCATCATGTTAATTTCCACTGGCAAAAAAGATACCCGCTCTGGCTTTGGTCAGGGATTGTTGGAACTCGGTCGCAAAAATCCGGAGGTCGTCGCACTTTGCGCGGACTTGATTGGTTCGCTCAAGATGGAGGCCTTCCTCGCCGAATTTCCAGACCGGTTTTTCCAAGCTGGCATCAGCGAAGCCAACATGATCGGCATGGCGGCCGGATTGACGATTGGGGGCAAGATCCCTTTTACAGGAACCTTTGCCAATTTCAGCACGGCGCGGGTCTATGATCAGATTCGTCAGAGCGTCTGCTACAGCAAGAAGAATGTCAAAATCTGTGCAAGCCACGCCGGCTTGACATTGGGCGAGGACGGTGCGACCCACCAAAGCCTCGAAGACATCGGCATGATGCGGATGTTGCCTTATATGACCGTGGTCGTGCCTTGCGATTACAACCAAACCCGCCTCGCAACCTTGGCCATCGCCGAGTTTGACGGTCCCGCTTACCTCCGTTTCGGTCGTCCGAAATGGGATATTTTCACGCCCGCCGAAGATCCGACTTTCCAGATTGGGAAGGCGCAGGTATTGGTCGAAGGCACGGATGTGACCTTGATCGCATGTGGGCACATGGTCTGGATCGCGTTGCAGGCTGCGCAGCAGCTCGCATCCGAAGGTGTCTCTGTCGAGGTCATCAACATGCACACGATCAAACCCCTCGACGAGGAGGCCATTTTGAAGTCGGTCCGTAAAACCGGCCGCGTGGTCACCGCCGAGGAACACATGCGCAACGGTGGCCTCGGCGATGCCGTCGCCCAAGTGCTGTCGCGTCACCTGCCTTCGCCCCACGAATACGTGGCTGTCAATGACACATTTGGCGAAAGCGGCTTGCCCGAAGAGTTGTTGGAGAAGTACGGGCTGGGCGAAAATGACGTCGTGGCTGCGGTGCGGCGGGTGATTGCAAGGTAGATTTTCAGCGAATCCACTTGAGCGTTTGTGACGGGCTTGGACTATTCATCGTCTTGGAAAGCTATTTGAAATAGGCACCAATTTTGACACGTTTTCGCCAGAAGATTCTGTGCATCTTTGTTGTGTTACCAAAAGCGCTCGCATGAAATCAGCCTTACCCAACGTTAACTCTCTTTCAACATGGGTATCAAAAATCAGTCTCACCTTCGACCGCCGCGCTGGCATGTAGCGGCTGTCTTCTCAGTTTTCCTGCTATTTTTTGCAGTCCCTGCTAATTTGAGCGCGCAACGGCCGCAATTCGCAAAGTGGAATCTCGGTGCCGTGGAAGGTATCAGTCCAATGAATGGGCTTTCAGGCTTGCCAACGGTGCGTGGACATTACCGCAATTGGAGCGCTGAAGTTTCGCCTTATCCATTCTGCGTCGGCCTTGGTGCCACTTACCATCTCCCCGTGTGGACCATTCTGAAAAAGATCCATTTCAATTTGGACGCCACCTTGTTTGCAGCACGTCAAAATGGAAAGTATTGGGTCACGTTCCCCTTTTTCAGGCACATGAACAACCAAACCAACGTAGGCCTGCTCGCCGGACCATCCTTCTATTTCCTCAAGCGATGCAGCTTGCAAGGCATGTTGGGTGCTGCTTGGATTTCGCAGTATGGCGAACGGGAGTTTCAGCATTTTCCTGGCACCAAGAACTATATCTTTGAACAAGCTGCCATTTCCTTCGAAGTCAGGCTCTTTAACAACTTTGCCCAATGAAAACGCACACCAAAACTTGGATGCTCTTGGGCCTGATTGCCCTTTTTGGGAGCTGTCAAAAGGTTGAAGAATTGCCTTTGGCAAACAATGCATTGCTTCCATTGGCAGTTGGCAATACATGGACCTATACCGATACGATGATTGCGACGACTTCGCTTTCGACGATCGATACGATTGTTTCCGAAGTGACCTTCAGTGTCTTGAAGGAAACCTATATCGATACCTACAACAATTCTGGGAAACGCAACTTCCGTCGGTTCCGTGGCTGGGAATTGAGTTCGGGGTTGTCCGGATTGCCCAATAGAGGGATTTTCCCGGTTGAGGATACCCTTTGGGTGGATGGCTGGGCCCCTAACTTCCTGTTTGGGTTTGGCAATTGCCCGAGCGTCAAGGGTGCCATGGAGGTGGGTCCTGACTGGTTAAACAGTAGCGGCACAGTGGTTTCTCCAGGGCTCGCTTCCGGCTTGGCGGATGGTGCCGAAATGCCGGTGCACCCCATTTTCCATGACTTGCCGCGTTGCATTTTCCAATTGGGGTATGTGGGTTCGACACCATTGGTCTACACCATTGTTTTCGAACCATTGACCTACGACACCGACCCCGTGAGCCTGATGACGCCCGCAGGTGCCTTCAACTGTCGGAATTTTGGTTCCCAATTGTGGGCTGACGGAGTAGGCTTGGTGCAATTCCAATACGCTGGAGCCACCGCATTTCTGGATGAAAACGGCGCGTCAGTGACGGGGACCTTGAACTGGAAACGCAGTTTGACAAGCTATCATTTGGAGTGAGATCAGATGTTGGTCAATCAAAATGTTCCTGCCCTCTGAGCTGGGTTTGTCCAGAATTGTTTTCTATATTCACCAATACTTCGCGTCACGAAGGAGGTAACAAAACAATTTGACAAGCGATGAACAGCAAAATGGCCCGAGCAGGAAATTTGACTCTAAAAGCATGGACGACGTTGGGATTCGTTGTTTTGTTGATGATCAGTTCAACTACGCATGCCCAGCGTCCGCAGTTTCGGAAATGGAATGTCGGTGTTGTCGAAGGTGTCAGTGACTTGAACGGGCTGAGCCTTCTTCCAACGCTTTCGGGCCACTTTCGCAATCTTAGCTTGGAAATTTCACCTTATCCATTCAGTGTTGGCGGCATGGGGACCTACCATTCCCCTGTGTTGCCACTCTTCAAAAAGGCGCGGATCACTTTTGATGGCGCAGCATTTTTCACCCGCCAAAATGCGAATTGGTATGCCAAAATTCCGTGGCCCCAGAAATATGTAAACGTGACGCGGACGGGTGCGATGGCTGGAGCATCGTGGTTTTTCCTTCGCAGGTGCGCATTTCAAGTGCTAATTGGGGCGCAATACGTGAACTTTTTTGGTCCGGAGGAGCTGTTTTATTCTCCTAACCGGCGCAATTATTTCATTGAAACTGCTGCATTGTCCTTGCAGGTGAGGTTGTTTAAAAATTTCCAAGAATGAAAAAGGCCTCCATCGCATACCTATCCATTTTGCTGGTTTTCCTCGTTTCAAGCTGTGCAAAGGTCGAGGTCTTGCCCGAATCACAGAATGCCATGCTGCCCTTGGCGGTGGGCAACCAATGGGTTTATGTCGATTCGTTTTTTGTGACTTCATCTTTGCCGGGATTGGATACCTTGGTGACAGAAACCACTTATGACGTTACGCGGAAAAGGTGGATCGATCTATTTGTCGACAAAGGAAAGCCAACGAAGTCTTTACAACGTTGGCAAGGATGGGAAGTCACCAACACCGCAACTCGGTTTCCCAACACGATGATTTGGAAGGACGACACCTTGTTTTCAACGGGAGTTCCGCTTCTATTTAACTTTGGAAGTTCTACGGTTTGTAGCCGTGTGGTGGGAGAATTGGAGCAAAATGCACCCTTCATCATGACCACGAGCTACGATGGATTGCAGGTTGCGATGTATGCGAAGCCGGGAATCGGCGACTCCTTGGTTTATGTTCCTGCTTTTCATGATCTCAGGGAATGCGTGAACGACCTAGGGCCCCGCAACTATCAAGGCATTCGGTACAAGGTCATATTTCGGCCGTTGGTGGCAACAGCTACGCCTGTAATGGTCACCACCCCTGCTGGAACGTTTACATGCACCGATTTTGGGTCACAACTTTGGTCCCCGGGCATTGGGATGGTCCAGAGCTACCAAGAAGGCGAAGCCGAATTCGGAGACAATAATGGCATGCTGCAGACGGCGATCCTTAAATGGAAGCGCGTCCTGAAAAGCTATCAGTTGAACTAGCCCGCTAGAACTGAAAGTAGATAAAGGGCTGCAAGTCGCTGGAAATCGCTTGGTACACCAAGAAGATGACCCCGACCGTGATGGCGACTTTGCCCGCGAAGTGCATGCGCACAAAGTGCTGATAGACATGGTCCTTCATCCATTCGGGGAGCCAATGCACGACCATGCCGACAAACATCACATAGAATACCTTGAAGTAATTGTCGATCACAGCCGGGATATGCTCAAAGCCGAAGTTGGTGAAGATGTTGTGAATGAGTGCATTGGCAGTTTCCAAGTCGGGTGACCGGAACCAGATGCGCGTGAAGGAGATGAAGCTGAAGGTGAAAAACACCGACCAGACGACCCAATACCACTGTGTTTTGCCTTCGTAGGGGCTGATGCGTTTCCAGTATTTGTAGAGCACAAGTGCTCCGCCATTCAGCGCTGCCCAGATGATGAACATCCAGCTGGCGCCGTGCCAAAAGCCGCCGAGCAACATCGTGATGAGCAAGTTGCCGCTCATCGCCATTTCGAGGCGGGTATTCGGGAATTTGTAGTCGAGAAACAGGAAAATGAGGAGGAAGACCAGGCTTCCAAAAATGATGAATGGCAGTTGTTGTACGCCAAAGATCGCCGTTGCAATCAACGGCAACGAGAAATAGAACGCCCAAGTCATGAACGTGCTGCCCTTGTTGCCGCCCAAGGGCTTGTACAGGTAATCCCGCAGCCAAGTCGACAGCGAAATATGCCATCGCCGCCAAAATTCGGCAACGCTCCGCGCCTTGTACGGCGAATTGAAGTTCACCGGCAACCGGAATCCCATCAGCAACGAAATGCCGATGGCGATGTCGGTATAGCCCGAGAAGTCGGCATAGACCTGAATCGAATAGCCATAAATGCCCATCAGATTCTCAAAGCCCGTGTACAGCTCCGGATTCGCAAAAATCCGGTCCACGAAGTTCACGGCGATGAAATCCGCCAGGACCAACTTTTTGACGAGTCCCTTCAGCACCCAGATGATGGCGATGCCAAACTCTTGCCGCGAAACCTTGTAGGGTTGGTAAATCTGCGGGATGAATTCGGAGGCACGCACGATCGGTCCTGCCACCAACTGCGGAAAATAGGAGACAAAAAAGCCGAAGTCGAGGATGTTGCGCACGGGTTTGATCTGCCCGCGGTAAATGTCAATGGCGTAGGAAATCGTTTGGAAGGTGAAGAAGCTCACCCCAATTGGTGGAATCAACGAATCGATCGGGAAGTTTTTGCCCAGTTTGATGCCCATCCAACTCGCCATGTTGTTCATCCATTCATTGAAATGGTTGTGGTACACGATATGTGTCCCGAATAAGTCGTTGAAGGATTCGGTGAAGAAATAGCTGTATTTGAAGTAGCAGAGCACCAGTAGGTTATAAACGATAGCCGTGATCAGCCAAACAAGTTTGACCCGCTTCGTTTTGGCATCGTGGATCAAAAATCCGATGCAGTAATCAATGACCGTCGAGCTCAACAGCAGCACAAAAAAGAAACTGCCGGTCTTGTAGTAGAAGAAGATGCTGGCAATGAAAAGGAACGTGTTTCGCGCGAGGCGATAGGGGTGAATCAGGGTGAAAACACCCAATACAGCCGCATAGAAGCCCCAAAAGAAAAACTGCGTGAAGAGCAGCGGGGTCTTGAAATCCAATCCAAATATGTCGCGTAGCAGTTCCACTATTTCCTGTTCCTTATTTTGGATTGTTTTGATAAACGATTTTCAGATGCTGATCATAAGCCTGCATCAACGCATTGAACATCAAGTCAGCCACCAATTCGTAGCCGGGCTTGAGCAAATGTATCTTGTCTGAATTGGCCAAGCCTGCGGCGATCCAGTCCTTGATTGATCCAAGTCCGCCCATGACTTCAAAGAGGTCCCAAACCGCAGCATTGTGTTTTTTGGCAAGCTTGAGCATGGAAGCTCTTACTTTTTCGGCATTGCGGTTGGGGTACTTCTTTTGGTAATAGGTGTCATTGTTGGTCGTGAAGAGCACGACGGCATTGGGAGATGCGCGCTGCACCCTGACCACCAAGGAGTCGTAATTCTTTTCGAAGAGATGCGAATCAAACTCAGTCGTATTGGCGTCGTTGATCCCTACGGAAAAAATGACCAAATCAGGCGTGATGGCTTTCAAATGTTGCTCAAACAGCGAGCAGCGCAAGTAGCTTTTGGTCGCTGCGCCGTTTACGCCCATCGCGCTGTACACAAATCCGGGGTCGTCGCTTTCCATGCTGATGCCATACAGCGTAAAATGATTCTGCGAGGGCGCGGTTTTTTTGATTTCGATTTCGACGAAGGTTTGAAAGGAGCCCAATCGATGCGCTGAAAATCCGAGTGCGGTGTCCACCGCATAACTTGCGCTTACGCCGGAGTTGACCACACGGGCAGTGTAGCTTGTGCTATCGGTATCTTGAAAAATGCGTACGCGGTTAAATTCGTACTGCGGATAATCAGCCCCTCGGAAAAAGACCTTGATGCGGCAACTGCTGTCGCGCGTGGTGGCAGAAATGCCTGTGAGGCCAAGGTCACAGGCACGGTTCCATTGTACATTCCGGCAGCTTTCCCACTGACCGGTATATTCCGTGTGATAGTTGTAGGGGTTGTTGGTGCGGGCCATGGTAAAAGGAAACAGCAATCCGCGGGTAGCCTCTGTGCCGGGAAAAAAATGCTGTAGGCGCTGCCGCATGCGGTCGCTCCACATATCTGCCTGTATATGCGATCCGCCAATATGCACGACCTGCACTTGCCCGCGACCGCTGAACAGCACTTGATCAAATTTCTTGAACAACCTTTCGTAGGCATCCGGAGCGCCAGGAAAGGTCAATTGGTTTTGGTCGGCATGGAGAAACGGATATTGATTGACCGCGTAGGGATAGTCTTGTTGGCCGAATGCAGCTCCGCAAAGCAGGGCAAAATTTGCCAGCAAAAAGCCAACCACCCGCAGGCGAAGTCCCATCCGCAAGCTATGAAGCATCAACTTTCTCAATTGACCCGTGCTTGATGATAGGCCTCATAATCGGCCATGAAAGACTTGATGAATGCCTCGGCAATGATCTTTGCGCCGCCCGGTGAGAAGTGGACGTAATCGGCAGCCGCAAGGGAAGGCTTGGCTTCGACCCAGGTAATCATCGAATTGTGCCCACCCATCGCTTCGTAGATATCAAAAAATCCTGCGCCAGCATCAAATGCCGCCTTGCGTAGCGCGTCTCGAATATCCACCAAATTGGGGTAGGTCTGCATTTCGCCATCCACCTTCGTACTCATGTCGCCCGGTCCAATCACAATGATGGCAGCTCCAGGCACCAAGCCCTTCAGGTAATCAATTTGTGCCTTGAAGCTGCGGCCGTAGTTGTCGGCTGCCTTCTTGTCCTTGATATACGGAACCGTATTGCCGCCGTACTGAAGCAAAAGCAGCTTAGGATTCAAACTGTCGAGCATCGGCTTGAAGGGGATGTGTTCCAAACTCGTAAAAGTCGTCCCGGAACTGCCGCGCATCGAAATATTGTCCAAGGCCACGCCCCCATCTCCTTCCAAGCTCAATCCGTAGATGTCAGGACTGTCAAAGCCCTCCATGATGATCATGATTTTCTTGGGCGTGCTGTTGAATCGCCAAGTCTTGACCTTCAGCGTCTTGTTGGCGGGCAAGGTTTCATCCGCAAATAGCACGTCGTCCAAGAATACCTTGACGTTGACATCACTCCGGTTGAAACCGTAGTACATTTTGAGTTTGGTAAAGGTCTTGCTCGTGGCATAAGCAGATCCGGGCACACCAATGCTCAACCATCCAGTATGTGTTTCTGATTCGGTAAATGCGGAGTCAGGAACGATCGGCGCAAATCGGCTGAAAATGGCCATTGCACCGTAGCGACGATGTTTTACCGACTTGTCAATTCCGCCATACTGCGCGTAGCGCCGCATATTTTCCGAGGCTTCTTGGACGACCGACATCGAACTTGTCAATGGCTTGCCAGCCACCAACCCAGGACCTGTGCCTCCAAACCGCTCCTGCATCCGTGCTCGGAATAGCCCGCTCATGCGGTCACCCTCGATTTGCGAATCGCCAAAGTGGATCACGCGAACAGGCTTTTGACTTTGTTGTGCCTTTTCCAAAGCTTCGAATGCCGGGAAAAGAATGCTCGGGTCATCGTTGGGGTATTGAATCGTATTGGGTGGCCGGTTCATGTTGGCGGCCTTTGCAAATTGAGCAGTGGTATCCAGTGCCGCCTGTGTTTTGGAATCGATGGGTGCTGCCAAAGCAGCCAGAATATCATCGAGATCTTTCGCTTCGTTGGTATCAGCTTCAAAAAAGTCGTTCCAAGTCGGAAAATAGGCTGTAAAACCCGGAATCACGGTAAGGTTGGTCCCGACAAGCTTGACTTCCGGAATTTTTACCCCTTGTTTCGGAAAAACAAGTGCGATCAAACCTAATACGCAGATCACTGCTGTCACAAAACCGAGCACATACTGTGGCTGCAACGACTTGCCTTCGGGCGCCGTCTCCGGCGGTAATTTCCCTGGCGAATGGGGGACGCCTGTTTGCTCACCACGGACTTTTGACGTGTGTGCGGCATCTTGCGAGATGTCGGGACCTGCCTGCGGATCGATCTTGTGAGGAGGAATCACTTGGCCACCTTGGGGATTTTGAGCTGCATGCCCGGTTGAAGTTTGGTGTTCACGCCATTGGCTTTCATGATGGCCTCTGTGGTGACACCGGGATATTTTTTGGCAATCAACCAAAGGTTGTCGCCCGATTTGACCGTGTAAATCGTATAGCCTGCGGCGGCAGGCTGCGGCTTGGGTTGCACGATCACGGGCTCCTTTGATCCTGTCAAAGCCTGTTTTTCCGCAAATGTCATCGTTTCCACGCGTGCATACCGAGAAAGATCAGCCTTTGGAACGTAGATTTTGAGCTTTTCTCCGGCCTTGATGCGGTCGGATGTGAGTCCGTTCATTTCGCGGAGGTCCTTTACCGGAACACCGTGCCATTGCGCGATGAGGCCGACGTTGTCGCCCGATTTGATGGTGTAGATCAGGGGCAAAGTGCCGGTGGGCGGCGCATAGGGTTTGGGTGGAACGGGCTTGGCCGGCTCGGGTCTCGGGGCATCGTTGGTTTCCGCACTTGTTGCTTCTGGTTTGGGCTCCGGTTTTTTGGTCTCGGCATCCTTGCGCATTTGCAGGGTATAAATCGAGTCTTTCAATTCGGCGAATCGGGTTCCATATCCCTTTGGGAGGCAGAGTTGGACGGGCATCCCAATACCCGGGATGACCTCCGTACGGCACACCGGGTTCATGTTGCGCAATTGGTTTTCAGGTATGCCAAGCGCATTGGCGACATGCGTGAAGCGCAATGGTTCCTGCAACTGAATGCGGTCGGGTAATGGCATCACCTCCATTGCCAGTTGCTTGAGCCCAAGCTGTTTGGCATGCGACATCACGTAAGCGACAGCTGCAAAGGCAGGAACAAAGTCGCGTTTGCCTTCAGGAAGAAACGGATACATCTGTTCAAAATTTGCGCGCGCTCCTGCGCGCTCCCTTGCACGTGCGATGCTTGCAGGGCTGCACGTATAGGCAACAAGTGTCAGCGCCCAGTCGCTGTACAGCCTGTTCAAATCATACAAATGGTTAAGCGCAGCGCGGGTACTTTTGTACAGATCACGACGCTCGTCGACCGTTGCATTGCAAATCAGACCTTGGCGAACTGCAACAAAATAGTTGAGTTGCCAGAGTCCGGCGCTGCCATCCTCGGAAGTCGCACGTAAATGGGAGGCAGACAAGGCTGCAGGCAAATAGGCAAAGGCGGGGGGCATTTGCATTTCGACTAGCCTGCGCTCGATCACGGGAGCATAAATATTGGAAACGCCGAGCATTGCCTCGGTCGTGCTGCGGCGCTGTTTGGTAAAGAAGTGGATGAATTCCTTGACACGGGGACCAAAATCGATACGAATCTCTCCCAGAGTCATCCGTAGTTCCCGGCTCAACTGATCGTCAACAGGAAGCGGAAGTGGTTCAGGCGCAACGCCTTTGTTCAGCTCATTGGCGCGGGCGTTCATAACTTCCCAACTGCTTTCAAGCCCATCCATGTGCAAAATCAGCTGTGCTTGCGCATTGAGTCGGTGACGCGTCGAAATTGGCTGCCCCAAAAGCTGATTCGCCAAAACGATCGTCACCAGCCCCAAAAGCAGGCTATTCAATCCAAAGGTTCTGAAAGGGCACATTCCCACAGTTCGAAATTAGGAAAAATCCAAGGGCGATGCGAATCGTTTTAAGACGTCTTCAAGGCTTTTATCGCAGAATTTATTTTACCTCGTCGAATCGTTTTGCAACCTCAGGCTTCAAGATCTTGGTCCAGAGCTCATAGCCATTGGAATTCATGTGCAAGGAATCGCTGGTGAACAGCTCGGGAATCGGCTTGCCGTTCCGTCCTAGCATGGGTTGACTGACGTCGACGTACCACATTTTTTTCTCCTTGGAGATGTAATCTGCGATCAGGCGATTGGTTTCCTGGAATTTGGGCCACCATTTCCAACGCAGGGGCGATGGCTTCAGCGAGATGAACA
Source organism: Bacteroidota bacterium (assembly GCA_016718825.1). Lineage (NCBI taxonomy): Bacteria > Pseudomonadati > Bacteroidota > Bacteroidota bacterium. The sequence continues at coordinate 49,259 of JADKCL010000025.1, forward strand.
AAATGCCAGTATTGGGAAGCCGGCTGCGCAGTTGTTTGGTGAACGCCTTGAAGTCATTGAGGGGCATTTCGGCGGGGTATTTGTCGTTGGCGATGTCGTTTTCCCCACAGTAAAACACGACCAATTTGGGATACAGCGGGACGATCATCTTTCCAGTATAGTGCGTGACTTGTTTGATGATGGCTCCACCAAAGCCGCGGTTCACCACAGGCAAAGGCGCCATATCCGACTGCAAAGTCTCCCATTTGCGTATGCTCGAGCTTCCTGAAAACACAATTCCGCCACGGGCTTCGAGTTCGGTTTTAAGCAAGGAGTCGAAACGCAATGCTTCGGGCTCGAATTGAATCAGCTGCTCTGCAGTGAGGGCAGTCGCAACAGGGGCATTTCCTGCATCTGATGCTAGGTGCTTTCTGCCGGTTGTACAAGCGATGATCAACAACAGCAGCCCCGAAAGCGCAACTGTTCGCAAAACCATCCGCGACATGTTTTTGTGTGTCTTCATCCTCAAAGGCATCTGCAAAGATTCAAGAATTCGGGGGAAATGCAATGATTTCCCGAGTTTGATACTCCTTTGATGCGGTTTGGGTTGCGCAGCCAACAATCAATCGAGGCCAAGTTTGCGTTTGAGCTCCTCAATCAGTTTGGCATTCTCCTCCAAGGCTTTGTTTTTTTCCTCCAATACCTTGTCCTTTTCTTCCAGCACCTTGTCCTTCTCACCCAATGCCTTGTCCTTTTCTTCCAGTGCTTTTTCCTTCTGGGCGATTTTCCCCTCTAGCTCTTGCAATGTTGCGCCGAAAAAGACTTCAAACACGCGGTGTGCCTCCTCTTCGTCTTCGATTTTCTTTTTCTCCAAAGGTTCGGTGCCCATGTAGTGCAATTTGTTGATCATGAGCGCCAACGATGGGTTGTCTGCTTCGTGTTTGTATTCTTTGAGGATTTTGTTTTCGTCAAAGAAGTAATTCTGTTCAAACACGCTCAAAAGTTTGTCCAGCTTGGTCTGAAACTTGGATTTGATGCGACCTAGTTGCACCACGTAGCAGTCATGGGACAACTTCTCGATGAATTCGCTTTTTTTATGCAGAATCTCGTGCGTTTCCAAATCGACATATTGCCGGTTCACCTTTACGACGCAGGACTCGATTTCCGGAAGGTTGAATCCAAGAAGGTAAATGGTTACGATCGGCAAAACGACTTTCTTGCCGTTCACTTCATCCTGTTTTTTGTATTGCTCTCCCAAATATCTCCGGAAGCGCATCAGATCAATGGCATTCTTGGCCTTCTGGATTTCAATGAGCACTTTTTTGAGTTCGCCATCGGCTGTGCGTACCGTTGCAATGAAGTCAAGCCGGAAAATGGCAAACCCGGCACCGCTTTCATCTTTGTAAACAAGCTCCTGCGGCTTTACGGAAACATCTTCAATCTGCTCTTCCAGAATCGTACCGATGAAAAACTTGGCAACCCGGTCATCATCCATCAGGAATTTGAAAGCGACATCGTAGATGGGGTTGGCAATGATCATTCGGAATCTTTTTGCAAATCTACGCTGAATGGGCTCATTTGTCAAGGTTTATGGGAAGAAAGGATGCCTTTGGGACCCATCCAAGGGACAAAGCGTTTTCATGGCTTACCGGAACTTTCTCGACCTGCCCCAATCCCCCGTCTCCAAAATTTCGTAAGTTTGCCGCTCTTGGAAATCAAGCTTACATGAAGAAAATCCTTGTCGCCAACCGTGGCGAAATAGCCTTGCGTGTGATGCGCAGCGCCAAAGAAATGGGAATCCGCACGGTCGCCATTTATTCCGAGGCGGATCGGCAGTCTCCGCATGTGCGGTTTGCGGACGAAGCCTATTGCATCGGCCCGGCGCCGAGCAACCAATCCTACCTCTTGGGCGACAAGATCATCGCGCTCTGTTTGGAGCATGGAGTGGACGGCATTCACCCCGGCTATGGATTTCTGAGCGAAAATTCGGGGTTTGCTGCCAAGGTTGCCGAGGCGGGGATTGCCTTTATCGGCCCTTCGCCACAGTCGATGGACGTGATGGGCAGTAAATTGGCCGCCAAGGCGGCTGTCAAGGACTTTGATGTGCCCCTTGTCCCCGGCACAGCCGAGGCAATCACGGACATTCCGGCCGCCAAGGCGATCGCGACCCAAATCGGTTTCCCGATTCTGATCAAAGCAAGTGCCGGCGGCGGTGGCAAAGGCATGCGTGTCGTCGACCGTGTCGAGGACTTTGAAGAGCAAATGGACCGCGCGGTGAGCGAGGCCGTCAGCAGCTTTGGCGATGGCGCCGTCTTCATCGAGAAGTTCGTCGGCTCACCCCGACATATCGAGATTCAGGTGCTGGGCGACCACCACGGCAACATTGTCTATCTCTTCGAGCGTGAATGTTCCGTGCAACGTCGCCACCAAAAGGTTGTCGAAGAGGCGCCTTCGAGCATTCTCACGCCTGCGCTGCGGCAGCGCATGGGCGAGGCTGCCGTCAACGTTGCACGTTCTTGCAACTATTACAATGCAGGGACCGTCGAATTTTTGGTGGATGAAAGCCTCAACTTCTACTTCCTTGAAATGAATACCCGTCTCCAGGTCGAGCATCCGGTAACGGAGATGATCACCGGCTTGGATTTGGTCAAGGAGCAAATCAAAATTGCACGCGGCGAAAAGTTGAGCTTCACCCAGGAAGATCTCCAAATTCATGGCCATGCGATTGAGATTCGGGTATATGCAGAGGATCCTACGAATAACTTCCTGCCCGACATCGGCACATTGGACGTGTACAAACGTCCGCAGGGCCACGGCATCCGGTTGGACGATGGTTTTGAGGAGGGAATGAAAATTCCGATTTACTACGATCCGATGATCGGCAAATTGATTGCCCACGCCGCAGACAGACCGACGGCGATCGCCAAGATGCTGCGTGCCATCCGCGAATTTGAAATCGTGGGATTTGAGACAACGTTGCGCTTCTGCGAATTTGTGCTGGAACACGAGGCGTTTGTCTCGGGCAACTTTGACACGAAGTTTGTCGAGAAGCACTTCAAGCCAGAGTATTTGGCGCAGGAGCTGAGTGCAACTGAAAACGAAGTGGCCGCATTGGTGGCTTCGACGGTTTTGGCAACGAGTGGTGCCACGGCATTCACTGGCGCAGCAGCTCAGACAGCCAAACAAAGCAATTGGAAACGCCACCGTTTATTCAACTAAGAAAAGAAAATGGCAGAGCAAGACGTCACCCATTCGCAGAAAGCCCCTGAGCCCGTCGGACATTACCCGCATGCGCGCCGTGTGGGCAACCTGTTGTTTTTGAGCGGGATCGGCCCACGAGAGCGCGGTACCAAAAAGATTCCGGGCGTGGAGCTGAATGAGCAAGGCGAAATCGTCTCGTATGACATCGCGGTCCAATGCCGGTCGGTCTTCGCCAACGTGAAAGCTGTCTTGGAAGATGCCGGCAGTAGCTGGGACAAAATCGTCGATGTGACGGTTTACCTCACCAACATGAAGGACGATTTCCCGATCTACAACAAACTTTGGGCTGAGTATTTCGCTGAAAATCCACCCTGCCGCACGACATTGGAGATCAATTGTCTGCCGACGCCGATCGGGATCGAGTTGAAGGTAATGGCGACGGTGTGAATCCTATTTTTTGAAGGTGACGGTATGGCGGGCCCTGATTTGGCCCTTGGCGTCGGTGTATTGCTTCGCTTGGCTTTTGTAGCTGCCACCGATTTGGGAATAAATGTAGGTGGCTAAGGCAATGAGGGCCCAGCTTCCGGCGCGACTTGGGTCAATGACCATTTCGGCAGACATCGAAGAAACTTCAAACATACTGAGGACCGCGAGCACATCGATCGCCAAGTAGGCCGATAGGTTCCACTTGTACAGAAAAAACATCGTGACCGCGTTGGCCATTGCAACCATCATGACCATGAACACTTCAAACTCCCAAGTGCCTCCTGTTTTCACCAGTGCAAGGATGATATTGCCGACCGCTGCCAATCCGACAAGCACGATCAACAGCCAATTCCAAAGTCTGAATCGCTCCTGCTGCGCCAACGTCACGAATCCGCCAACCATTCTCGCAAGGTCGATTTCGCGGTTGGGAATGGCCGTGTTGAGCTCGTCATAGATCGTTTGGTGGGATTTGTTCTCCAGCACCTTGGTGCGGATCATTTCTTTGATGTCTTTGGAAGTGATGGTTGCCATAGAATGAAAAGGGATTTGATGGGATTGGTCGGAAAGATACAAAAGTCAATGCGATTCGCCAAAGTCCTCAAAACTAAAACGAGCTTGCACTGCCCTAATCCACCCACTTAACGGCTTGTTTGTAGCTGCGTACGCCATTTTCACCCAAGGTTTCATGATGCCCGCGCTGGTACTTGCCTCCAATTCTCGGCCATGGATGCGACCCGCAAGGTCTGTGTACACGGCCTCATAGGAATTTCCCTTCAGGAGTTCCTGCGTAGCAAACCGGCGCATTTCCATTGACGTCATTTGACAAAAGGTAATCGTTCTGAATCAAACCTGCCGATTTGTGGGGATCAGTGGAAGCATCGGCCTTCGTTTCAGTTGGGATCCCTGAAAGCCAAGCCAATTTGCCCTTCAACATCAATCCTCTTTAGCCACGACTTTCAATTCCTTGACGATGGCGTCTTTGAGATTCTCAGAGACCAGGGCATAATCAGAAAACCTTTGACTGTAAAATCCACGGCCTTGGGTGATCGACCTTAGGCTCGTCGCATACTTGTACAGTTCGGCAAGGGGCACCTTGGCATGGAGTTTTTGAAATTTGCCTTCGGCATTCATCCCGAGGATGGTGGCTCGACGGTTTTGGAGGTCCGTCATCACCTCACCCATGGTATCGTCGGGGGTGAGGACTTCCAATTCCATGATGGGCTCCAGCAGTTTGGGTTTGGCCTGCAGAAAAGCTTCCTGAAAGGCGTGGCTCGCCGCAATCTTAAACGCCATTTCGTTGGAATCGACCGGGTGCATTTTGCCGTCAAACAGGCAGACCCTTACATCCCTGACTGGCGAATGCGTGAGTGGGCCCTCGTTCATATTGTCCATGATGCCGCGCAACACGGAGGGAACAAACCTTGCGTCGATTGCACCACCGACGATGCAATTCACAAATTCCAGCTTGCCACCCCAAGGCAGATCCAGCAGGTGAATATCCCGCGATTTGTATTCTGCCGGGATTGGATTGTCAAAAATGTAGGGATCAAGGCGGAGGTGTACCTCGGCAAATTGCCCGGCACCGCCACTTTGCTTTTTGTGGCGGTACGTGGCAATGGCATTCCCTTGGATCGTTTCCCGGTAACTGATCCGTGGTTTGATAAATTCGGTGGGGATTTTGAATTGCTTTTCCAGAACGGCTTTCACCATGGCCAACTGCATTTCGCCTTGTCCTTCAATCAGGGTCTGTTTCAGTTCGCCGCGGTAGGCTGCGTGTAGGGTTGGATCATTTTGGGCAAGCGCGTGAAGGGCTTCGCCCATTTTTTCCTCGTCAAGGGCATTGACGGCTTTGATGGCAGCGATGAAGCTCGATGACGGAAAGTGGATGGGCTCAAAGGCGATTTCTGAACCTTTGGGACGGTAGGTATCATTGACCTTGCCGTCTTTGAGCTTTACAGTGATGCCAAGATCTCCGGCATTCATGAAGCTGATGGTGTGCTTTTTCTTGCCTTCGCCGACATACAATGTGCCAAATCGCTCATTGTTGCCGGTGCGGGAATTTTGTAAATCATCGCCGACTTGAACCATTCCGGATTGTACTTTGAAGAACGTCACCTCCCCAAGATGCTGCTCGGTGCTGTTTTTCCAAATGAAGACGCTTGCAGGGCCGTTCCCGTCACAGGCGACTTTCTTTCCCTCCGTGGTATGCAAAATCGGTGCGTCGGCCGCTGTAGGACAAACATTGCCGATGAAGCCCATCATCCTGCCGGATCCCATGTTCTGCTTTGCCGACGCCACAAACAAGGGGTAAATGGCGCCTTTCATCATCCCCAGTCGGATTCCCTGCCGCAGCTCGTCCTCGTCGAGGGAACCCTGGGCAAAGTACTTTTCCATCAAGGTCTCATCGTTTTCTGCGGCCGCCTCGACCAGGGTATTGTGCCATATTGCTGCTTGGGATTGTACATCCGACGGGATGGCAAGTTTGTCAGGCCTGCCGCCATCCTTTTTGAACTTGTACATGGTCATCTTGAGCAGGTCCACGACGCTGTCAAATCCGACGCCTGCGTTGTGTGGAAATTGCATGGGAATCACCGCGGATCCAAACAGCGCGGTTGCCTCCTCTAGTAGTTGATCGTAGTCAGCCTTTTCATGGTCCATTTGATTGGCAACGATCACCACCGGTTTCCCGCTTGCTTTGACGTGCCGCCAGATGATTTCCGTTCCAATTTCTACGCCTTGGGCGGCGTTGAGTACCATCACAACAGTGTCGGCTGCGCGCAAACCACCGAGCAATTCGCCAATGAAATTGTCGTTGCCGGGGGTGTCGATGATGTTGATTTTGGTGTCTCGCCAAATGGTATGCAGCAACGCGGCGTAAACAGAATACCCTTTTTCCTTCTCCAAATCGGTGTAATCTGAGGCGGTATTGCCTTCTTCCACGCTGCCTCGCCGCTGCAGGATGCCGCCTTCAAACATCATGGTTTCTGCAAGGGAAGTTTTGCCAGATTTTGTGCTGCCAACCAACACGACGTTTTTGATGTCTTTTGTTGCAAAGTGTTTCATAATCGTAGCAATGGCAATCGCCGTTAGGGGTGATCAATCGAGTGTGAAAGAGCGTTTTGTTTCGTAGCGTATTCGCAACGGACAGGAAGTCATTAATTTATAGAATGTTTAGCTAAAAGTCTATTGGGTTTTGAGCTCATTTTGATTTTCTAGGGAAATTTTCCGCGAAATGGTGTTGCAATGCGGCAGCACGGCAGGAGGGCTGGCAAAAACTTTGAAATTTGTAGCATTTGGTCCAACTTTGTCGTTGTAAGTGAATTCTAAACGGGTTTTCCCGATAACCACAATGGAAATCGAAAAGGAAATTGTTCAGGCCAAGTTCAAGAGTCCCCTCCAAAAGGGTATCGTGAACATTATTTATACCAGCAATTGGATTCATTCGCGACAAGCCAAAGTCCTGAAACCATTCGGAATTACGATACAGCAATACAACATCCTGCGCATTCTGCGTGGGCAACATCCCAATCCGGCCTCAATTACCTTGCTCACCGACCGCATGTTGGACAAAATGAGCAATGCTTCACGTTTGGTAGAAAAGTTGCTCGCCAAGGGTTACGTGGAGCGCACTGTTTGCCCGAGTGACCGTCGGCAGGTGAATGTGCTGATCACTCCGGTTGGACTTGCCATTTTGCCGCAGTTGGAAAATGTTCTGGATCAAGTCGAAGGCAACGTGCATAACCTCAGCGACGATGAATTGGAGATGCTGAGCAGCCTGCTTGATCGACTGAGGGGTTAGTCTCCCTTAAATTTCTCGGGAAAAAGCGGGAAATGTCGCGGGGAAATTGAGCGAAGTCACTTTTAAAAGCGGCGATTGGAACGTAGTTTTGGAAAAAGGCTTTCCAACGAATTATGAGAAATCATCGCATAGCCAGACGTTTGACATGGGCCGTTTCGGTTCCTATTTTGATGTTTACCGGTTGTGTCATTGACCAACGGGAGCCATTGCTGACGGATTTGGGACCAACCCCCTTGGAGTTGCAAACGCCCTCCAACATGCCACCCATTACGATTCCTGCAGACAATCCCATGACCGTCGAAGGTGTCGAGCTTGGCCGCAAGCTGTTTTATGAGGAGCTTCTCAGTGGAGACAATACCCAGTCTTGTGGTTCCTGCCACGCCCAGGCCTTTGCCTTCAGCGACAACGGAAAACAATTCAGCGAGGGTATCGACGGCCAATTGGGAAACATGAACGCCATGGCGATCATGAACTTGGGTTGGGCGCAGGAATTCTTCTGGGATGGCCGTTCATTTGGGATGGAAGTCCAAGCACGCGAGCCTGTCATCAATCCGATCGAAATGCATGAGAGTTGGGAAAATGCAGTTGCTGAGCTTCAAGCGACTGCTGAATATCCACGATTGTTCAAGGCGGCTTTCGGAACAGATGACATTACGGAGGAATTGGCTGTGAAGGCAATCGCTCAATTTGAGCGCACGTTGATTTCGGGAAATTCCGAATATGACAAGTTTTACCGGGGTGAACCCAACAGCTTCAGTCAGGCGGCTTTCCGGGGGATGCAAATCTTCTTTACGGAACGGGGTGATTGTTTCCATTGCCATACCGTGGATTTGTTGAGCACCTTCGAATATCACAACAATGGTTTGGACGCCACCTTCAATGCCGACAATATCGGACGTGCCGGCGTAACGGGTCGCACAAGTGATACGGGAAAATTCAAGGTGCCCAGCCTGCGGAATGTCGAAGTTAGCGGCCCCTATATGCACGATGGACGCTTTGCAACCTTGGAGGAAGTCATTGAGCACTACAATTCGGGAATCGTACGTTCTCCAACCCTGTCACCACAGATCAAGCAGCCTGACGGGTTATTTTTGACGGAGCAGGAAAAATCGGATCTCTTGGCCTTTATGAAGTCGTTGACAGATCAGGAATTTCTGACGAATCCAGCGTTTTCAGATCCTAACTAGGTTTACCTACCACATTTTTTCACTGCCGCCTCGACCTCAGCCATTTCCATTTCGCTGAATGCCACGCGGCATTGTTCCATAAATTCCTGATTGGGGTTTTCCTTGTCGGCCTCTTCCAGGCATTTGCAGGTATCTGGGCCGCCGCAACCGCTCGAAAGCAGCAAGAAGGCCAAACCAAGTCCCATCAACAATGGGCCTGCCAAAATTTTCCTCAATCCAGTCGTGCGAGTTTTCATCCGAAGTAAGCTTCGTCTTGGGTGATGCGTGAGAGAATCCAGCCAAATTCGCCGGTGGTGACCTTGCTGTTGCAGAAACTGCAAATGCCACTCATTCCCATATTCACTGGCGCGCCACAGTTGGGGCAGCAGTCGGGGTTGAATTTCTTGTCATCAGATTCGACACCTGTGCGCCGAACGAAGGTCCAATACTCGGAGAAAGCCCTTGGCTTGCGGTTGTTGCCTGCGACGAGCTTCCCGCTTTCGTCGGTCAGGTAATCGAGTACATTGGCAAATATGCGGACGGTGGCAGCCTCGTAATATTTGTCCAAGTCCAACTTCACCAAATGGATGCCCGTGATCGTGAGGTTGTCCAGGTGGTTGATGCGCTTGTGAGCCTTGTAGGTTTCCACCCAATAAAGGTGGGACCTGAACAAGTTGTCGCTCATCAGCGGACGTGCAGGCTCATATTTGCGTTCGGCCCACGAACGGTAAATCGTCTTGAAAATGGGCTCGGCAATTTTTTCCTTGAAGGTTGCCTCATACTCCGTGATGCTCTCGATTTTGTGTTGCTCGACGAAGATACGGCCAAGGTTGCCAAGTCGCGGATCGTAGAGCGTCGGCAGGTTGGTTCCTTGCTCAGGGGCATAGGTGCCTACGACGTCTCCATGTTGTACCTCGCGATGGGCAATGTTGATGGCCATCACAAACCAGGTTTTGCTGCCGGGAGGCACGACGGTTTTGCATTGACTGCATTCGCCGGTGGGACTAAGTTCCAAGCCTGCGCCGCAATTGGGGCATCCCGGTGATTGCAAAGCAGCCGGACTCGGCGAGCATAGCGATGCTTTCCGCGTAAAAAACCAAGTTTCCTGCACCCACCAACGGTTGCTGTGTCCGTCGATGGTCTCCGTATAGTTGGTATCAAAACTAACCGAAATGGTCGTTTCAGCCTCTCCGTCATAAAGATTGACAAAGTCCACGCCATTGATCACCAATTCGGTGACGTCAATCTGGAAATTGCTCTTTGGGGCTGCATTTTCAATGATCTCGTCCTTGAAATAGGGCCTCAAATTGACAACTTCGGCTTTTGTGCGATGGTAATGATATTGGTGGTAGAGATGCTGGGCAAAGTCGAGGAATAGCGTTTGCGAGAATTCCGGATCGCGTTCTTGCCTGAAATCCCAAAGTGCATTGTCGACCTTGCGGCGGTTCCATACCTGCGTTTCTGTTCCAGAATGCGTCGTGATGGTCGTTTCTGGCGCGGCGCGTCGATTGGCATAGATGCGGTACAGTACAATGATCACCAACAACGGAATTCCGATGTAGGGATATCTTACGATCAGGATGATGAGGCCAATCGCATCATCGCCGCCACCACCTCCGCCACCTCCATAAGAACCTCCGCCACCGGAACTGCCTCCACTGGAAGAATGTCCGCCTCCCGGGCGACCCAACAGGTCGGGGGGCAACAGCATCAATGCCACCATTGCCAAAACCGGCAAAAGCCACCACATTCGTTTCAACAGCTGCTTCATTCGATCCATAGTTCGTCGGGCAACTCGTTGATGGGATGGGTGTCGGCTGGAACGTATTTCGCAAAGATCGCTTTGCTCTGCTCCAAGGCCTCCAAAACGGCCGTGGCCGGATCGTCTGCCTTGAACACGGCATTGAATTTGGCCTCAAGCAGTTCCAATTCGTCGGGTGGGATCATGGAAACGATACCTTTGTCGGGCTTCAGAATGGCAATGCGTTCCAGCCAGAAGAATACCAGCAAAATGCCAACCCGTTGGCGGGTTTCGTAGATCTGCGCTTTTTGGAAAATCGCGTTGGCGCGTGATTCTGTGCGTTTTTTCAGCTCTTTTTTCCCCACCAAGGCACGCAGCAAAGGTCGGATCAGCCAAAGCAGTCCTCCGCCGAGCAAGCTCACGCCGAGGGTTTCCAAATAGATATAGACGTACCAGATTTCGTAGGGAATGAAGGTCATGATGCTCAGCACCAAGACTGACAGTATGGCGCCGACAGCGAGATAGTATTCAAGGTAATGCGTGGTGCGCGGCAGGATCGCCACCACCAATTCGGTCCCGGATTCGGTCTCGATCGTTTCTACCTTCTTGCGAAGGTCATTTCTGAAACTGATGTCAAACTTTCGCATGCACTCCTTTTTCCCCTTGAGCAAAGATAACCCGAATGGAAATTAAAACCAGCTTGGAATGGCTAGTTTTTTGGATTTGCCAAAACTAAGCCACGGATTTCACCGTTCGACCTTAAAACAACTCCGTCACAAAGGCATTCCACGGGGGAACCATTACTTTGGAAACCAACTTGATACCTTCTTTTTTCGGTTCAGTCACCTTGCTATCGCCGACGGCTTTAAAGGTGGCGTTGCCTGCCGAATCTTTGGGTTCTACCTTTTGTGCTGCGAAGTCATAGAGCAAGCCCGTCGCCGTGGTTTCATGGGAGGCAAATTGCGTCAAATGGGCCTTGCTGAAGATCTCCTCAGGAATTTCCAGATTCACCCAATAATCTTGTCGGTTGAAGTTGGCCACCACAACAAATGCCGAACTGTCATTGTAGCGCACAAAGGCAAAGACACCCGGCTCGGTGGTGGGCAGAATCATCCTTTCGCCATCGGAAAAAACCTGCTCGGAATGGATGAGATGGAGCAATTTGGTGTAGAATGCGCGTACATCCTGCTGGATTTGATCCAGACCTCCGCCATCAAATTTGCCGCCATTCATCCAAGCCTGATGCGCTGGGACTCCCCAATAGTCAAAAATCGAAGTGCGTCCGTCTTCGCCGCCAAAGCCTTCTGCGCCTTCGCCTTTTTCGCCGCTTTCCTGACCGTTGTAAATCAGGACAGGACCTCCGCCGATGAGCGCGGTCACGGCCATTCCCGGGACTCCCGCCCGTGGATCACCGGCAAAGTCCTTGGCGGCAATGCGTTGCTCGTCATGGTTTTCAAGAAAGCGCAGCATGCTGCCGTCGAATCCTTCGCTTTGCTGCAAGGCTTCCGTGATGCCGGTCACCTTTGCTTCCGGCTTGCCCTCCATCAGCGGACGCACCTTGTCATAAAGCCCGACCTTGTCATAGAGATAGTCAAATCCGCCGGTGACGACGTAGTCTTTGTAGATCGCAGGATTGTAGATTTCAGCGATGAAAACGGTCTTGGGATACTTTTCCTTGACACTTTTGGTCACCCAAGCCCAAAATTCGACGGGGACCATCTCGGCCATGTCGCAGCGGAAACCGTCAACGCCTTTGCCCGCCCAATACAATAAAATGTCCCGCATTTTGGTCCAAGTGCTCGGAACCGGGTCAAAATGTTTGGGCTGATCGGGGGCTTGCATGTCGATCCCATAGTTGAGCTTGGCCGTTTCAAACCAATCGTCGACGGAAGGCGCAGCTTTGAAAACATTGTTGCCGGTGGCTTTTGCGGGAGATTCAGTGAATTTGCCATCTTCACCCGGGGCTTTTTCCTTGCCGAGCGGATCGTATTTGGGAACAACGAACTCTTCGCCCGGCAGGTAATAGAAATTGTTGTTGGGGGCGAAGGGTTTTGTGATGTCGTCACCCTCGCCGAGGTCGGCGACGCCGGCAGGTTTGGCATCGCTGTGGTAGGAGCGTGCGACGTGGTTCGGCACAAAATCGATGATCGCCTGCAACCCTTGCGCATGGGTGCGCTTGAGGAGGGCTTCAAATTCGGCCAAACGTTGTTTGGGATCGTCGGCCAGGGCGGGGGAGACGTCGTAATAGTCTTTGATGGCGTAGGGCGAGCCGAGGCGGCCTTTGACGACATCGGCATCATCGGCGGCGATGCCTGCCCCGGGAAAGGCTGTCGCAGTCGCGTGTTCGAGTACGCCCGTGAACCAGACGTGGGTGATACCCAGATCCTTGAGCGCGATGAGCGCGGAATCGGTGATGCCGTTGAATTTGCCGATACCGTTTTCCTCAAGGGTGCCCCACGTTTTGCGGGTGGTATTGGTATTGCTGAAATGCCTGACCATCAGCTGATAAATAATCGGTTTGACGGGTATTGTTTTCACAGTGTCTTGTGTTGCATTCTGATTGAGGTCGCTTGAGTTTGTCGCAGGGTTACAACCCACCGATAATAACACAGCCAAAATCACGCAGATCGAATATTGAAACCTTTTGCACATATAAATAAGAGAGGTGTTGAGCCAGCAAGCTACGAAAAAAGGGAAAAATGATTTTGGATTCGGGCTTGTAATCGTAGTCTTGTCCTGCTATCTTCGTAGAACGTTCCTTGAAGCAAAGGCGGCTTGCCGCCTCAATGATAAAGCCCACACTCGTGCCCGACATTGAATCGCCTCCTACAAATTTTTCACTAGGCGACCAACTCAGGAGACTTAGAGCGGACCGCACCCGAGCAATCGGGACAACCGAAAGGTAACAGCGGATGGTCGAGGTCGCCGGCGTCGCCTTCCATGTCTTAAAGGGGGGCCGTTTAGGTTCCAGGTACTTGTGTGGGATTTTTGTTTTTGGTCGTCAAGGTTTTCGTCCAATCCGGGCTGAGGAAGCACAACCGCTTGGAACTGAAATCAACCGCTTGGCTTATTTCAAGTCCATCCGGTGCCAACTAGAAGCTGTACCCTTCGGCAAACCTCAACGGTCAGACGCGTAAGAAGTTTTGAGATTGCCTTGAACCGGATTGGGGGTAATGGCGAGGTTTTTTTCTTTCTTTTCACCATTTGAATTCTTTTCAGTTTGCTCGCGACCACTTTGGAGCATCTGATCGATGTAAAGGCGCAAATTCTGAGATTCGCCATTGTGTGGACGCATTCTCACATTTGGACCATTCTTGATTTGCAGATCAAAGCCTTGATCAAAATAGACGATTCCGCGCACTGATTCCCAAGAAATGGAGCGTTTTTGAAATGCGTATACCCGATAGCGTATGCCTTGGGAATCAAAATAGGCGTAGTGTCGAGGGTCGATCAGTGGTTGCAAAAGGCCAATGCCAATCAATCCATAGCAGAAGTACTGCATGGGGGTATGAAATGGGCTATAAGACAGCATGGTGGATGCGGTTGTCAGCCAAAGAAGCGCAAGGCCGCCAAGGGAGATCAGCAAGCCTGGCAAATACCTAAGGTGATGTCGCCATCTTTTTGGGACGGTAAACCCTGCCATCAATAGCAAACCTGCCCCAATTGTCACGAGATTTTGCGTCAAATGGCCTTGGACATGCTCGTATTCGCGGAGAGCATTGCCGATCAAAAAGATGCCTACAACAGCTTGTGCCCACACATAAGCTTTTGTAGTACCTGATTTGAGGTACACTTTTAATCCGTTCATTTAACTACTTCGCAAAGCGAACAATTTAGTATCTAATTACTTTTTCCCGACTCAATTTACGAAACATTCATACCAAGCCAAATAAAATGCTGAATTATTGAAGTCATCCGATGGTTCTGACTTGAATGGGATCAATTCTTACATCTTTCATTGCTCGCATGTAAGGCATTTGTCCATTCTCTAAGCAAAATGTGCTATATGTTTGGGTTTGAGGCTACCTGAATCGATTTAGGACATGCGTTTTGGACGCAAAGTGACAAATCTAGGGTGTTAGTCGGCCGAATGTTCTCATTTTGCCTTCGACTTTCTGCAAGGTAGCTTTATTCTTATCAGGGGCGGGTTGGATCGCCTCTGACCATGATTTCCTTTTTCGCTTTTTCTATTCCCCGGAACCATCCGGGGACGGTGAACTATTGACGTTACGCACGATGAAAACAAGAGTACTTTTCTGTCTGTTTTGCGCTTGCTTGGTCGCTGCCGGGTCATTTGGTCAAGGGGTCAATCTCATTGCAAATGGAGATTTTGAAAACATCGGAAGTCATCCTATTGGCCCGGGCGAACTGGACAATTCGATCAAATGGGCCAATTGCAATGGCAATACAGCCTTTCCTTATGGCACGCCCGATCTATTTACCGCCGGCGGGTCTGGGGGTGCTCAATGGCCCAATACTTTTGCGGGAACGGTAGTGCCTCAATCAGGGACCGTACTCGCCGGGTTTATCACCAGCAATTTCTTTGTGCCTGATTTTCGCGAATACGTCAGCTATCATCTGGAAGGTCCCATGATCCCGGGAGAAACATATACCGTGTCTTTTTGGCTCACCAATGGCTCTGCCAATTGGTACGGTGGCCGGGGATCCAACAACATCGGCGCCGCTTTTACTTTGGCTTCTCCTGCCCAGGCGTTGCATGAGCCCCTGCTTTCCGTCGCGCCACAACTTGAACTTACAAGTATCATCCACCATATCGATTGGCAACAATACACCTTTACTTTCTCGCCTTCCCAGGCATTTGAACACCTGACGATCGGCAACTTCCGGGATGATGCCAACACAAGCATTGGCACTTTTACTCCTGGATCGGGAGTGGCCTACTACTTCATTGATAATGTTACCGTGACCGCTGTGGCCCCACTGCCGGTAGCAATCCTCGATTTGCATCAAATCGATAACCATGCTAAAATGGAGTTGGCTTGGACTTTGCCACAATCCATCGTTGGTGATGCGCTGCAACTTGAGCGCTCCATGGATCAGAAGGATTTTGTTTTGGTGGAGGATTTTGGGCGCGTCGATGCGCCTGAATTGGCGACGCATTTTGTGGACGAGGACGCATTGCCGGGACGCCCGTACTTCTACAGGCTACGTGATGTCAATGCCAACGGTGCTGTCACCTACTCCAACACGGTTTACGCCGAGTTTGGTGAGCCAAAGGGATTCATTGCTGGCAATGTTTATCCCAGTCCGGCCCAAGACCTCTTTGCGCTCGAATTTACTGCGTTGGCGAATGGTGACCTGAACATGCGGCTTTTTGATACTGCAGGTCGGTTGATGGATGCGCAAACCCAGTCATTGGTCGCTGGTCAGCAAAGCAACGCCTATACCTTGCCGGAAGGTTTGGCTGCCGGCATCTACCATATCGTGTTTGACTTTGCCGGCGAAGCGTTTTCGCGCAAGGTGGTTGTTTCCGAATCGAAATAGAAGGTCTGCAAACATCAGTTTCCGGTCTTGCGGCGCCAAGCGGCACGTAACACGACCACACGGTCATAACTTTTGATGCCGCCTTGCACACCCTGTGCATTGAGGTAGGCATTGTTGACTTTGTTCCCCAATTCTGAAATTTTGCCGTGGTAGCGCTGATAGTTATTGTAATTGGCCTTCAAGTCGGCTTTGATTCCCGGGTCCATCGTGGCCACGAGCATTTTTGACATGAGTGGATCCACCTCACCCAAGGCGTTTACCAGATGACCCCAATAGCCGATTTGTCCCGAATAGCGCACAAATGGATCGTCGCTGAGTCCGCAGGCGACCATGCCGATGAAGTTGCAGGTGCCTTCGTCGCCAAATCCGCAAGCATGGGACATCTCGTGGGCCATCGTGAAGGGGATTTTTTGCGGAGTTTGAGCTCCCGTGACATTGCCTTCGCCTGTAAAAGGATTGTAAATACCGGAAATTCCGATGCGTAGCATCCATCCACCAGGTTGGATCATCCTTCCCCGGATGCGGCCGTGCATCGGGTAGCCCATCTTGGCCATCGCCTTTCCGACACATGTGCGCACTTCATCCTCCAGGTTTGCGGGCAACATTTCCCGGTTCACGGAATCCGCGGTGATTCCCGGAATCGAGGCGCGGTCCAATTCGGCCAATCTCCCTGCCCATTCAGCCTCCAAACAGAGTGTTTCGACATCCAGCGAATCCAGTTGCAGGCCCAAGTGTTGCTCAATGGGAACCCGTTTGTAGTTGAATCCCCAGAGAACGAAGAAAAAAAACAAGGCTGCGCCGGCAAATCCAAAAATGTTTGTGGCTGCCTTTTGCAGTCTTTTTTTGATCGGCAACTTGGGCTGTCGACGGTTGCGCACCACTTTTCGGATCCAGTAGGCAATGATTCCAATGATCAGCAAATAGGAAAACGGAAACGGACACCAGCCGATGGTATAGTCCAGCAAATAACGTACGCCGACGAAAAAACCCTTCGAATAAACGCTTTCGACCACATTGGGCATCCATCCGGCAAGGATTCGCAGGAACAAAACCAACAATCCAAGGCAGGCAAAAATCCCTGAACGGGTACGAAGGGCGGCAATGAGGGTCCTAAATTGCATTTCCAGGCAAACAACCTTTTCGCAACGAAGTTAAGCAAACATGGAGAAGCGATGGTCCAAGGAATCGGAAAGAATGGGGTCCCCGCAGCAAAACTTAGCGGATACTTGTATTTCATTCCTTGACATTCGTTTTTTCCAAACCTAACTTTGGCCGGTCTAAGTAATGTGGTGACAGGAGTCATTTCCACGTATTATGAAAAAATTACTATCGACTTTTTCTTACTCAATCGGGAAAAAGATGGTCATGGGTCTCACAGGACTCTTTTTGATCGTATTTCTGGTTGTGCACTTGATTGGTAACTTGTTGTTGCTCAGTGGACCTGCAGCATTCAATCAGTATGCCGAGTTCATGGCTACGAGCCCGCTCATCCGTGCATCGGAGTTTATCTTGTTTGGCGGACTGATCTTCCACATCGTGGATGGTTTGAGGCTCAAGATGCAAAACGCCAAGGCACGCCCAGTGGGCTATGCGGTAAGCAGCGGCACCAAAAATGCCAGTTGGTTCAGCAAAAACATGGCGATGACGGGGTCCGTACTCCTTATTTTCCTTATTCTTCACCTGATTTCCTTCTTTCTCAAGGCGCGCTTTGGGGTGGATGTGAATTTTGGCGTGGATTCCGGGAAGTGGGAAGGCCCTTGGGTCGGAACCGCTGAATATGGGCTCCATCCGGAGAATACTTACAGCTTGTGGCACAAAACCGCTTGGCTGTTCAGCATTCCTTGGTATGCCGCGCTCAACATCGTCGCGATGATCGCCGTGATGATGCACTTGCTGCATGGATTCCAGAGTGCCTTTCAGACCCTTGGTTTGAACCATCCGAAGTACACGCCCCTGATCAAGGCTTTGGGCTACGGCTACGCCGTGCTCGTGCCTGCAGGATTCTGCGTCATTCCAATCGCATTCTTGATCAACCCAATACACGGATAAGCTATGAGTCTGGATAAGAAAGATAAGCTTGATTCCAAAATTCCGCACGGCCCGTTGGTCGACAAATGGTCGGAATACAAAGGTCACGTACCGCTCGTGAGCCCTGCCAATAAGCTCAAGCTCGACATCATCGTCGTGGGCACGGGTTTGGCTGGCGCTTCAGCAGCAGCGAGCTTGGCCGAATTGGGTTACAATGTCAAGGCATTTTGCTTTCAGGATAGCGCCCGTCGCGCGCACTCGATTGCTGCCCAAGGCGGTATCAATGCTGCCAAAAACTACAGAAATGACGGCGATAGCACCTATCGTCTGTTTTATGATACCATCAAAGGCGGTGACTACCGTGCCCGCGAAGGCAACGTCTTCCGCCTTGCAGAGGTGAGCGCAGCCATCATCGACCAATGCGTCGCCCAAGGCGTGCCCTTTGCCCGCGAATACGGCGGCTTGCTCGACAACCGCTCCTTCGGTGGGGTTCAGGTGAGCCGTACGTTTTATGCCCGTGGTCAAACCGGACAGCAATTGTTGCTCGGCGCCTACTCTGCCCTCGCCCGCCAAGTCGGCGCCGGCAAGGTCAAGATGTACAACCGCCACGAGCTCATGGACATCGTCAAGATCGACGGCGTCGCCCGCGGCATCATTGCCCGCAACTTGGTCACCGGCGAAGTCGAGCGCCATGGCGCCCATGCCGTCCTGCTCTGCACCGGCGGCTATGGCAACGTGTTCTTCTTGAGCACCAATGCCATGGGCAGCAACGTGAGTGCCGCTTGGAAGGCTCACAAACGCGGCGCATTCTTCGGAAATCCCTGCTTCGTGCAGATTCACCCGACTTGCATTCCCGTTTCAGGCGACTACCAAAGCAAGCTCACGCTCATGTCGGAGTCCTTGCGCAACGACGGCCGTGTTTGGGTGCCCAAAGCCAAGGGCGACAAACGCAAACCTGTCGACATTCCAGAAGAGGAAAGAGACTATTATTTGGAGCGCCGCTATCCTGCCTTCGGCAACTTGGTGCCGCGTGACGTGGCAAGCCGTGCTGCCAAAAAGGTTTGCGACGAAGGTTATGGCGTAGGCCCATCCGGCTTGGCCGTGAACCTCGACTTTGCAACAGCGATCAAACGTTTGGGCAAGGATGTCGTGGCCGAGCGCTATGGCAACCTCTTCGAAATGTATGAGAAGATCACCGGCGAAGATCCTTATCAGACGCCGATGCGCATCTATCCCGCGATCCACTACACGATGGGCGGACTCTGGGTCGACTACGAATTGAGCACCACCGTTCCGGGTTTGTATGCCTTGGGCGAAGCGAATTTCAGCGACCATGGCGCCAACCGTTTGGGTGCTTCGGCACTCATGCAGGGCTTGGCGGATGGTTATTTTGTGATTCCTTACACGATTGGCAACTTCTTGAGCACGCAGATTCGCACGCCCAAGATCGACACCAATCAGAAGGAATTTGCCGACGCTGAAAAAGAAGTTGTGGACCGCATCAACCGTTTGATGAGCATCAAAGGGACGCTGTCGGTCGATGATTTGCACAAACGTCTCGGCAAAGTGATGTGGGACGAATGCGGGATGTCGCGCAGCGAAGAAGGTTTGCGCAAAGCCCGCCGCGAAATCGCACAGATCAAGGAAGATTTCTGGAAGCATCTGCGCATTCCAGGGGATTCCAAGAGCTTCAATCCCGAATTGGACAAGGCCGGCCGCGTGGCTGACTTCATCGAGTTGGGCCAATTGATGGTCGAGGATGCCCTTCACCGCCTCGAAAGCTGTGGGGGTCACTTCCGCGAAGAGTATCAAACGCCGGATGGTGAAACCCTGCGCGATGATCAGAATTTCAAATATGTCGCTGCTTGGGAATACATGGGCGAAGGATTGGATCCGCAGCTGCACAAGGAAGACCTTATTTATGAGGAAGTCGAGATCAAGGATAGGAGCTACAAATAAGCGAAGTCTATGAAACTGACACTGAAAGTCTGGAGACAGAAAAATAATCAAGACAAAGGCGGCTTTGAGACCTATCAGCTCGATGGGGTAAGTGAGCACATGTCATTTTTGGAAATGATGGATGTGCTGAATGAGAAGCTCATCAAGGATGGTAAGGATCCTGTTGCCTTTGACCATGATTGCCGTGAAGGCATCTGTGGCGCTTGCAGCATGGTCATCGACGGGCGGCCGCATGGTCCCAACGACCTTACTACCACCTGCCAACTTCACATGCGCTATTACAAAAATGGCGATACGATCACGATCGAGCCATTCCGGGCCAAGGCGTTCCCTGTCGTCAAGGATTTGGTCGTGGACCGAGGTTCTTTTGACAGGATCATCAACGCCGGGGGTTACATTTCGGTGAGCACGGGTCAGGCCGTGGAGGCGAATTCGTTGCCGGTTCCGAAGCACGATGCCGATGAGGCAATGGATGCAGCGACCTGTATCGGTTGTGGAGCTTGCGTTGCAAGCTGCGTCAATGCCTCGGCGATGCTGTTTGTAAGTGCGAAGATCGCCCACCTAGCTTTGTTGCCGCAAGGCAAGCCTGAGCGTGACCTGCGCGTGCAGAAAATGGTGGAGCAGATGGATGCAGAAGGCTTCGGCAATTGCTCCAACACGGGCGCCTGTGCCGTAGAATGCCCCAAAGGCATTTCTTTGAGCAATATCGCCAAGCTCAACCGCGAGTTTTACCGCTCCAAGCTCGCTTCCAAATTGTGAAACAAAACCCCTGACGGGTAGCCGAAGGCGGGAAGTGTTACCCGTTTTCATTTCTAAAGAATTGAAATCTAGGAAAGAATGAAAAGAATAGCCTTTGCGATTTGCATGCTGTTGTTCACCGCATCTGTGGCGATGAGTCAGGATGCTGCAACCGAGTCCAAAACCCAGGAAGTGGCAGCCATCATCGATGAGCATACGCCCGTTTTGGAAGAATTTGCAGTGAAATTGGGCGAACACAAAACCCACTTGGACGAGCGTATCATTGTGCTCAAGTACCACAAAACCAACAAAGAGGTCCAAGAGGCTTCACGTTTGGTCGTTACCAACACCGAGACGTATTATCAGAGTGTGGTGCTGAAAGTACAACAGTTTGAGTCGCAGTGGTTTGATCAAACCCGCAACATCATCGCCATCTACACCAAATACGGTGAGCTGCGCGAAGCAAGCGGCGGCGGTGCCAACGACCTTCAAAACTTCGTCGACAAGCATCTCCACTATCTGGATTTGCTGGAGAATATCAAAAGCGACTTGATCGGGGTCTATACGGACCTGACGACGATCAAAAACGCGATCTAAGGCATCCGTGATGCTATTGAAAAGGCAGTTCCATCATCGGGACTGCCTTTTTAGCTTGCATCCATTCGATGGCTTTAAGCAGGTGGGCAAGGGCAATCGCAAAGCAATTCCATGGACCCGATCAAATCGTAAATCTTGAAATTTGCTGCGTCAAATTCGAAGAAATGAACGCAGCAAAGCCGTTACGGCCTACAAGCCCATCAGGAAAACCAACGGCCCTTGATTGCTGCCAATCCCAACGGTCGTGACACCTGCACCATTTTTCAGTAGGAAAATTTGACGGGTGTCCATCGGCAATTGAATGCCTGATTCTACAGCAGGGATCGCGATGAATTTTCCATTGCCTAAACCTTTGAGGAAGAGGCCATGGCCTGCGTCTTCGCGGCCAATGTCGGGGCTTGCTGCATAGTGGTTGCCGACCAACAATAGATCCAATTTTTCATCTTCGTCCCAATCTGCAATCGCAATGTCCTTCACGGGAAAAATTTGCGCCTCGGGATTCAGTGGAATCGTGGTGAAATGGCCCTTACCATCGTTGAGTAGGACCAGCGAGGCGGCTTGCTTGAGATACCATTTTGGTGCTTTTGCCCAGTTTTCAGGGCCAACAACCGTCTCTGTCGTTGCCTCCGAATAGGATTTGTAGGACGTGAACCGCGACTTGAGCCCCGGCGCTTGCACGACCAATTCGTCAAAGGCATACTTGGGATGCAAATGGCCGTCGGGATAAGGATAGGAAATGAGTCCTTCCAAACTACCGTTGCCATCGAGATCCGAATACGATAGAACGCCCGGCTTCTCTTCCGAAACCTTGTGATTGAAGTTGGTACCGCGGTTGCCTGCCACTAAGTCCAGGTCGCCGTCATTGTCCAAGTCAGCGGCGGCGAGGCTGTACCAGAGCCCGTCGGTGTCTCTTAAGCCAAACGCTTCTGTCTGATTTGTCCATTTTCCATTTTCCAATTGCAGAATTTTGATCGGTTCCCAGGAACCACCCAACACCAATTCTGGAGTTTTGTCACCGTTCAGGTCGGCTGCTATCGCCTTGTTGAGGATGCCAAGTTTGCCTTGATTGGGCAGGAGGTCGGCAATGGAAAATTTGCCTTTTTCATTCTTCAGGAAATAGGACCGGCCTGCGTATGGATATTGACCAGGAATGGCGGCTCCTCCAACAAAAAGGTCACTGTCTCGATCACCATCAAAGTCCACCGCCACGGCAGACTGCGAAGGGGTGGACCATTGTGGAATGGCATCGGCTGAATAAGTGAATTGGCCTTTGCCGTCATTCAAATAAAGCCGGCAGCCATAATTTTGTGGCTGATTTGCCTCGTGCGCGAAGCTTGTGACAAACAAATCGTTGTCGCCATCCCCATCGGCATCGAAGAACAAGCTCTCGCCGTCTTTGAAATTGGTTTGTTGGGCAAAAGCGGGTTGCCGTGACAAGCGGTAATCGCCTTCTGAAGCTTGGATAAAGAGGCTGCCTGGTTTACCTGCCGATCCGCCAATGTAAAAATCATCCTTGTTGTCGCCATTCACGTCTCCAACGGTGATCCACGGACCGGCCTGTGAAACAGCATATTCCAGCAAGGCATCCGTCTTGAAATCGATGTAGCCGTTTTCTTCATGTACATAAGTCGGAAGCCCTGAACCAATGTGTCGTGCAAACAACGGTACTTCATCGATCGTGGGGCCGGGGTCATGGTCTAGGCCATCGCCAGGCTTGATTTCCAGCAATTGGTCGGGTTTGACTTGGTCAAAAACCTTGTATTTCCCATTCGGCCATCGCACCTTGACTTTGATTGTATTCACCTTTTCTCCCAATCCGAAATTGAGATCCGACTGTACCGAACTCAAAAATCCGCGGCTGGTAAACAACTCTTGGTATTGGGTTTGGTCCCCGTTGGTGACCCACACTTTGGCACCGAGTGCAAAGGTATTGGGTGCATTTCCTTTGAGTCGAATGCCGAGTGTATGTTGTTCAGGATGAAGTTGTTTGGCTTCGTTGCGGTACAGAAACGCAGCTTGGTTGTAATTGTTGACGATCAAGTCCAGGTCTCCGTCGAGGTCTAGGTCGGCGTAGGCGGCGCCGTTGGAAAAGCTCGTTTGGGTCAAGCCCCAATCGTCGGTCATTTTTTGGAATTGTAAGTCGCCTCGGTTTTTGAAGATGTAGTTCTTCAAAGGTGTCGAAGGCACTTCCTTGAGCAAGTCCATGCTTTTGACCGTTTGTGGGCCACCGCCTTTACGCACGATTTCGGGCGAACGGTATTTGATATAGTCCATGTCGGTGACGTCACGGGCGTAGCCGTTGGTGATCATCAAGTCTTTGAGCCCGTCGTTGTCAAAATCAGCCAACAAAGGCGCCCAGCTCCAGTCGGTATGGGAAATGCC
Organism: Bacteroidota bacterium; assembly: GCA_016718825.1. Classification (NCBI taxonomy): domain Bacteria; kingdom Pseudomonadati; phylum Bacteroidota; species Bacteroidota bacterium. The sequence goes on from JADKCL010000025.1 coordinate 72,840, forward strand.
TGCAAACTGCCCAATTTCGGAGAATGTCCCTGCGCCCGTATTCAGCTGCAAGCAGTTGCGCATCACTTGGTAATGAAGGCCATAGCTTGCCGTAATCTGGAAAATGTCGTAGGTCGAATAGCCCTTGAGCTGCTTCTGCCTGAAATTGTCTTCTGACATCATGTCGAGCGTGACAATATCGGGCAAGCCGTCGTTGTTGTAATCCGCCACGTCCGACCCCATCGAATTTTTGCTGATATGCCCCACAGCGACATCAATGCGGTCTTCAAATTTGCCGTTTCCAAGGTTGATGTAGAGATGGTCCTTGGTGGCATAATCCGAAGTGGTGTAAATGTCGGGACGACCATTCAAGTCAATGTCGGCAATGGTCGCACTCAAGCCAAAGTCAAAGCTCGCCAAACCAGCCGAAACGGTGATATCCGTAAAGGTCTGGTCACCGTTGTTGCGGTAAAGTTTGTTGGAATAATATTGATAGACAGAGTCTTGGGAGCGCGCCATTTCGGCAAGTTTGCCTTTCCAATCCTTTTCCGGATACAGGTAAAGCGCATTTTCAAAATCTGCACGGTGATTCAGAAGAAACATGTCCAAGTCACCGTCTGCATCGTAGTCAAAAAAGCTCGCATGGTTGGAATAGCCTGCATCGTCAAGGCCATATTCTTTGGCGCGATCGGTAAATGTGAGGTTTTTGTTGTTGATCAGCAGGATGTTGCGTCGTTGATCGGCAGTCGTGGAAAGCGAGCGGCAAAGGTAGATGTCCATGTAGCCATCGGCATTCACATCCGCCATGGTGATGCCAGTGGTAAATCCATTGTTGTAGACGCCTGCCTGATCGGAAATTTGCTTGAACTTCATTTTTCCGAGATTCAAGAACAACCTGCCACCAAACCGGTTGCCGCCCATGAAGATGTCGGGCAGGCCATCGTTGTTGATGTCCCCGACTGCAACGCCTGCGCCATTGTAATAATATTCGTAGGTAAGCGAATTGAAAGTTTCGTCTTCCTTGACCTCATTCCAAAAGAAAAAGCCGGACTCTGCCGAGTCCAGTAGCGTGAAAAGTGGTTTTCCCTTGGCTTCTTGGGTGATCGTGGCATCGGATGGCTTGGATTCATTGCAAGCAAGCGCAACGCAGCAAATCAGGAAAAGCAGGCCGAATCGAAACCTGCTGATGCGTGTAACTGACTTCTGTTTTTTTGCCACCAAGGCACCAAGGCACCAAGTTGAGCTTTGTGCCCAGGTGCCTTGGTGGCAAGAATTTGGAGGGACGTTGTTCATTGTTTTGGGCTGCTGTTTTTCCATTGTGATAGGTGAAATTGGGCGATCTTTTCCCCCATTTCCAAACCGTCGTCAAGGGCTTTGGGGAAGTGGATGCCGCCATAAAATCTGCTGACCGAGGCCTCGGTTGCGGCAGCTTCAAAGGAGGGAAAACGTCTGGGAGGATAACCAAACGGCACTTCTGAACTGTCGGTGAATGCAACGTCGGCCCCGAAAATGTCGGCAAGGATCGTGGAAGCTGTTCCCGAAACGACACTGTGGCCGCTGGGATATTCCGGAAATGCCGGGGTGACCAAGAGGGGTTTCCAATTCGGATCAAGTTTGTCTTGGATCACCGTGATGGGTCTGATCGATTGAAAATGATATTTCGCCTCCCAGCAAGCCAAAAAAGCATCCGCCATGGCCATGGAAAGTTTGCAGTACATTTCAGAAGTCGCCTGTAAATCAAATTTATTTTGGATGGCAATGCTACGGGCAATATTCATCCAATGTCCTGCTGGCGTAAGCTTTTTTTCTGCCGACGTCGAATGGCCTGTATGGATCGGCACGAAGGAATTGTCGTCCCAGTGTCGGGCAATTGCCATTTGCTCGGGCGTAAGTGTACGCGTGACTTTGAGCAACGAATCGCATTGTTGGAAGAATGCACTTTTGGGATTGGCATCGAATGGAACAGGCCCAGGTGGCCTAAGCTGATTTGTGGAGTCCAAGACAAACGGCCTCAGGGTTCCCCAATGGGGCTCCAATGCCTCCAT